>JBLILW010000237.1:0-3037 GCA_047638435.1 Urechidicola sp. | reverse complement strand
CGATTAATACGGAAGCTAGCGAGCATAGCTTGTTACATGTCATCGACTTTTGTCAGACCGCAATGGGGCACAGAGAGTTAACCCGCAATTTACAAAAGCCTATTCGTAATCAAAATGTGGTTCGCAAGAAATTACAGGCGGTCGATAGTTTACTCGGCAACCGTCAATTCGAAGTAGTGGCTGAAACCATGAACTCCATCGGTGATATAGAGCGCATTCTGGCGCGTGTTGCATTGCTATCGGCACGGCCACGTGATTTAAGCACTTTGATGGCAACGCTGGAATTATTACCTCAATTACAAAGTCAGCTAGAGAGCTTGGATAGCCCTTTGATCGGTGTCCTCTTGAAGCAAATTTCGACTCACCCCAAAACACTCACACTGCTCGACTCGGCTATCATCGACGAACCGCCTGTTTTAATCCGCGATGGTGGCGTGATTAAGCCGGGATTTGATGCCGAACTGGACGAGCTAAGAGGCTTAAGTTCAAATGCAGATCAATTCCTAATTGATATGGAGAATGAACAAAAGAAAAAAACCGGTATCAATTCGCTTAAGGTTGCCTACAACCGTGTGCATGGTTTTTATATTGAAGTGAGCAAACTACATTCAGATGCGATTCCGGTTGAGTATGTTCGGCGTCAAACTTTAAAAGGCGTCGAGCGCTATATCACGCCTGAGCTCAAATCGTTCGAAGACAAGGTTTTAAGTGCTCGCGAACGCTCTTTATCACGAGAAAAGCATCTTTACGCGTTACTATTAGAACAGCTCAGCGATCAGCTGACTGCCTTACAACAATGTGCCTTAGGGCTGGCCCAACTCGACGTCTTACTTAGCTTCGCCAATTGTGCCGATAGATACCAATGGTCAGCGCCAACATTAGTCAAAGACCCAATACTCGATATTCGTGATGGCAAGCACCCCGTAGTTGAGCAGGTAATGCAGCAAGCGTTCATCGCCAACGACACACAGCTCGATCAAACCAAACGCATGTTATTGATCACTGGCCCAAACATGGGTGGTAAATCGACCTATATGCGCCAAACCGCACTCATTACGATTCTGGCCTATATGGGCAGCTACGTCCCCGCGACTCAAGCAACTATCGGCCCCATCGACCAAATATTTACCCGCATCGGTGCGAGTGACGACTTATCGAGCGGACGCTCAACCTTTATGGTAGAAATGACTGAAGCAGCGAATATTCTGAATAACGCCACCCATAACAGCCTGGTATTAATGGACGAAATCGGCCGAGGCACCAGTACTTTCGATGGGCTGGCACTGGCTTGGGCCTGTGCCGATCATTTGTCACAAAAGTCAGGCGCGTTAACGCTATTCGCAACCCATTATTTTGAGCTTACCCAATTGCCAGACCAATACAATAATATTTGTAACGTCCACCTGGATGCGGTGGAGCATGGCGATGACATCATCTTTATGCACCGAGTGAAATCAGGCCCAGCCAATCAAAGTTACGGTTTGCAGGTAGCCAAGCTTGCTGGGGTGCCAAAATCAGCACTCCAACTAGCGAAGCGTAAACTGCATCAGCTAGAGCAGCAGTCGAATCAAACTGGGCCTCAAATTGATTTATTTTCAATGGCAACATCAGAGCCTGAGGATGAGCAATCCAATCCAACCATGGAGGCGCTATCTATTATAGATCCAGATGCATTAACTCCAAGACAGGCGCTAGATGAACTGTATCGGTTAAAAGCACTTGCGGATGTTTAATATCACTTTCTGACTCCCTGTATCAAGATAATCTACTTGAAGTTTGGCTAAGGCCTAATTAGACTTCTGGTACAATTTATTCTTTAATTTAAGACTCGTTAAATAGTCATCATCAGAGGCTCCGCATGACATTCGTCGTACTCGAAAACTGCATTAAATGCAAATATATGGACTGTGTCGATGTCTGTCCCGTCGACTGTTTCCATGAAGGCCCCAACTTCCTCGTCATCGACCCTGATGAATGTATTGACTGTACGCTTTGCGAACCAGAGTGCCCAGCAGAGGCCATTGTGTCGGAAGATGACATGCCCGCAGGTCAGGAAAGCTTTCTTGAGCTTAATGAAGAATTATCGGCAATTTGGCCTGTTATTGCAGCGAGCAAGCCGCCACCAGAAGATGCTGTAGAGTGGGATGGTGTTGAAGGGAAATTGGAACATTTAGAGCGATAACCCTTCCCCAAATCAAAGCTGGCTGGTAGCGCTCTCCTCAGGCAACTAGCCAGTACATATCATCCTAGATTTCTCCCTACCGCTAGACAGTTGAAAACAGAAAGACCTAGTCGAATAACCTGAAATTCGGGAAGATTTTAAATAAGTGAACTGTAAAAACTAAATCCTCTTACAGTGCTCCAAAATAGTGCCTGAGGAAAGTTATTCTCGAGTTCTGATACCTAAAAGGTAACAAGCTAAACCGGTATCGACAATATGTGTTTTTTGCGAAGAAACGCTTATCGTTTACTGCCGTTTTTTATCTAACCCAGCGATGCTGGACAGATTCATAGTCAGAATATCCCAATGCCCCGTTAACCGATCAATGGTTTCTTTTCCCGCAAATAGATCGGTTGATCCTTTCAGTAAAAACTAAACTTTTTGTTTGACTGATAATCGATCTAATACTTGCTTGATTGCTAGCACAAGGCAAGAAATATACGGTACCTCGTCAATACTGATATTGTCATCTTCGCGGGGGTTTATAAGACATTGAGAACCTGAAGTGACTTTAGCCCACAGAATCTCCTCGTCGAGTGTAATGTATTGTCGCCCCGTTTCTTCAGAAAGTGGTCTTATTAAGTTGTTTTTACCCGCCTGCCTTGCGCCAGAAACATGAACCACACTGAATTAATCGAGGAATTCAATGATGCGCTTTTTGAAATACCTTTCATACATAACAACTAACCACTTACACTCGCCTGAACTTTTGAATGAATTTACAGGAAATGTAAACACCGTTATCGAGAGATCTAAAGAAAGTCACCGAGTGATACAATCAGAATTAGCGGGGATTATAAGAAGAATGTACGGTGC
>JBLILW010000236.1:0-3175 GCA_047638435.1 Urechidicola sp. | reverse complement strand
ATTCTATGATCGAGCCCATCCGCACAATTCTGGATGCAGGTGTGCAAAGTGACCGGGGTGATATCGACGAGCGGTGGGCTGTGCTGTTAAAAGAAGAGCTACTTCACGCGAAGGTTTCAATACAGTCGGTATTTACTCAAAAAACCTTAAAAATATCGGATCTTCTTAACTTTAAGGCTGGGGACATCATTCCCATAGAAATGCCTGATCAAGTGGTGTTGCTGGCCGAGGACATGCCGATTATGCGGGGTCAATATGGTTCCCACCAGGGCAATGCTGCAGTCAAAATTGAAAACATTGTGGAAATTTTTGATCCGGAAAATTCGAATATTAAAAGTGCCATTGTATTAGGTAACCAGCCACTATCGGGCAAAAGCAAAAAATAGTGACTCTAAATGAGCCTTTATCTGAAACCTGATTTAACCGTATTGATTTGGAGAAACCAATGAACGACAAAACTGATGAAGCAACCGATCAAGATGCCATGTCAGATGATTGGGCTGCCGCCATGGATGAACAGGGGGTAACCGGCTCGGCGGCAGGCGACGCATTTGAGCAGGTGAAAGTTGCCCCGATTAGTGCATCAGAGGCATTGGGTGGAGATGTCAAACTGGATGTCATACTGGATATCCCGATCACAATAGCGATGGAAATAGGGCGTACGCAGTTGAGCATTCGTAATCTGTTGCAGCTTAATCAGGGGTCCGTAGTCGAGTTAGACCGATTTGCGGGCGAACCGATGGATGTACTCGTGAATGGAACGCTCGTGGCGCATGGTGAGGTGGTTGTGGTTAACGAAAAATTTGGTATTCGATTAACGGATGTCATCAGTCCCGCCGATCGAATCAAAAATCTACGTTAATTCAGATAACTTAACAACAATGAAAATTTTATTTGTCACCTTATTGTTACTACCAGCCTCATTATTCGCACAGCAGGGTAGCCCCGCAAAAACCTTGACAGCGACTATCGATCCTATGTCTTCGTCTTATCTACTCAAGTTAACGGGTGGTTTGATTCTGGTTGTTGCCGTTATTTTCGTGCTGGCCTGGTTGGTCAAAAAAATGAATCTGACACCACAGAGTCAAACTGGATTGATCAAGATAGTTGCGGGACTCAATTTGGGCGCGCGGGAAAGAGTTGTATTACTTGAAGTCGGGGGCGAACAAATTTTAGTGGGACTTTGTGCTGGTCGAATGGATAAATTACATATATTAACAACGCCAGTGGTTATCGACTCATTGGCGGGTGATTCAACTCAATCAGTGCAAAGCAAATTTTCCCAGTTGCTAGCGGGTATCGCTAAAAAGTGAAGTTTCTAATAGCGATATTGGGATTACTCTTGATTCCTGAAGCCTATGCGCAATCCGCTGGCATTCCTGCTATATCGGTAGATGGCGGTGCCGCCGATGGAACTACTTATACCGTAACGCTGGAGATTCTGGCGTTAATGACGCTGCTCACACTGCTACCCGCTATTTTACTGATGATGACGTCATTCACCCGAATTGTCATAGTACTATCGATTTTGCGTCAGGCTTTGGGTACAGCGCAAACGCCTTCGAATCAAATTGTGCTTGGTTTAGCTTTGTTTTTGACTCTTTTTATTATGTCGCCGGTGTTAGATCAGGTGAACGATATTGCGATCCAACCCTATCTGGCAGGCAATCTGTCAGCCATCGATGCGATTGCCGAAGCCACTGGGCCATTTAAAGCCTTCATGCTGGCTCAAACCCGTGAAGATGATATTCGTATGTTTGCCGATATTGCCGGTATTACTGAAATCCAATCACCAGAAGATACGCCACTCACATTATTGATGCCAGCCTTTGTCACTAGCGAATTGAAGACTGCGTTTCAAATTGGCTTTCTAATTTTCATACCATTTGTAGTGATTGATCTTGTCGTCGCAAGCGTACTGATGTCGATGGGTATGATGATGCTGTCACCGATGATTATTTCTCTACCGTTCAAGCTCATGTTATTTGTATTGATCGATGGTTGGTCCCTCATAATGGGCACACTGGCTTCGAGTTTTCTGGTGGCGACTTAAATATGTCACCTGACACAGTCATTGATCTATCACAAAAAACACTGTATCTCATTGCGTTGATCGCAGCGCCTATGTTGCTGTCAGCATTAGCTATTGGCCTACTCATTGGCATGTTTCAAGCCGCAACGTCAATCAACGAACAAACTCTGAGTTTTATTCCAAAGCTTATGGTGTTACTAGTGTCGATTCTAATTGCGGGACCCTGGATGCTGAACTTATTGGTTAATTTTAGTCTTCAGCTCTATCTCGATATTCCAAGTTTGATTGGTTGACTAGGTGGACGTTGGATTTGCACAGGCGACTGCATTTGTTGGCTCTTTGATGTGGCCCTCTATGCGCATTGGCGCCATGCTAATGGCAATGCCTGTGTTAGGCACGCGAATGGTGCCAGCACGTATAAAAATACTCACAACCTTTGTGATTTCAATTTTTGTTTTACCTTTATTACCGCCAATACCAGAGGTCGAAGCGTTGTCATTATTGGGTTTATTCATTTCTTTTCAGCAAATACTGATTGGTTTTGCCATGGGGTTTACCTTACAGCTTGTCTTCGGTTCCTTAATGATTGCCGGTGAAGCTATTGCGATGAGCATGGGGTTAGGCTTTGCTTCTATGATTGATCCTAATAACGGTGTCAGCGTGCCGGTAATATCACAATTGTTGGTTATTATGGGAACGTTGTTATTTTTAGCATTGGGTGGTCATTTGATGCTCATTCAGCTAGTGGTTAACAGCTTCCAAACATTACCTATCTCACCCACTGGTATAGAGCGAGAAAGTTTCTGGGCTATCGTAAACTGGGGTAGTCAAATGTTTATTGGCGCAATTTGGATTGCAATCCCAGCCCTAGTTTCAATGTTAGTAGTGACACTTTCTCTGGGTGTTATGACCCGTGCGGCGCCTCAATTAAATATATTTTCAGTGGGTTTTCCCGTCACTATGTTTCTCGGTTTCATTATTTTAATGTTAATTTTGCCCGGAATTTTGCCACGCTTTAAGCAGATGATGCTGGAAGCAATGCAATTATCACAAAGCATCGGAGGCTTGTGATATGGCAGAAGAGAGCGATAGCGGTCAGGAAAAAACAGAAGAACCAACCCCCAAAAAATTAAATGATGCCAA
>JBLILW010000235.1:0-3194 GCA_047638435.1 Urechidicola sp. | reverse complement strand
GTTGGGCTGACATCTGAAGCCGGCACACCATCGAACAAGTTCTTGACGGTGATGCTATAAACTCGATCTGAATCAACACAGTCTAGTCCGTTACAAGCATCATTAATGACTGTTCTAACACGAGCTAGATCAAGTGGCTGGAGGCTGCCATCCTTAAGTTTAACGTTTAAGCCCATAGGTTTGTCGATGTCTTGAGTTGAGGGCGAGTCCTTTTTTTCTTGTGCTCGGGCATTTGAACGATTCTCTCGATAGAGGACATAAGCACGGGCAACTTTCTGTTCACTATTGCGCATCATTGACAATTCAACTTGGTCTTGAATGTCTTCGATATGGAAGGTGCCACCATCAGGTTGGCGACGAGTTAACGTATCGACTACTAGATTAGACAACCGTTCAACCGTCTCATGTACACGTGAAGATGCCGCTGCTTGGCCTCCTTCAACGGCTAAAAACGCCTTAGTCATTGCAACAGCAATCTTATTTTTATCAAAGCTGGTCAGTTTGCCGTTGCGGCGAATAACATTATAAATACTGCTTGGCGTATTATTTTGATCTTGAAAATTACTACTTCCCTGGCTCAACGCATCAGCGGTGGGAGTCTCTGTGAGAGGTGAATCGATATTTTGCATTGTTGAAGGCCCGTTTCGTTGTATATTTTTTTACTGAAAGAAAGTCAATTTTTAAGGCCAATTTAAATCAATAGTTGCCGTGCATTTTGTATTACACATCGACGGGGTATTGCTTTTCGGTCGCGAAACATCCTTTCCAATATTTAATGCACTCATCTACCCTGATTATTATCCTAGAATAGCGCTTAAAAAGAACGGCTATTTGTAGGCCTCTAATGGCAATACCAAAAAAAGCTATAGTCTGGTTAATCTGACTAGATTGAATATTTGAGTGTCGGAGAATTATAACGGCAAAAAATATAAATCACAATATAATGTGGCTCAAGAACTACTAATACACACTATATAGTGTTTTGCCTGTGGGGCAGTAGAGGAAAAGCTGTGGATAAGCTGGGTGTTAATGGTATGAGTCATACAAGAAAAGGGCTATTAACGAATGGTAATGACTTTCTATGTTGTCGATGACAGCATCAAAGCAGCCTCAGGAATTTTATTTATGAACCAGCAAAAAACAATAGATAACTCTTATCGTCTAGGCATTGATTTAGGTGGGACAAAAATAGAAATAGCCGTTCTGGACAAGCAGAATACGGTGGTATTTCGCAAACGTGTGGCCACCCCTTCAGACGATTACGATGCCATATTGGCGTTATTAACTAATTTAGTTACTGAAGCTGATGCAACGGTTGGTGAAAGATTAACCGTTGGCATTGGGACCCCTGGTGCAATTTCTCCACGTAGTGGATTGCTCAGAAATTCGAATACCGTTTGTATGAATGGAAGAGCATTTAAAGATGACTTTGAAAAGCTTCTCCAGCGAAGTGTAAACATTCAAAATGATGCTAATTGCTTTACCCTATCAGAGGCCATTCATGGTGCTGGTCAAAATCATGCTGTCGTCTTCGGCGTTATAATTGGGACGGGCACTGGCGCGGGCCTGGTGGTGAATGGCCAATTGATAAATGGCCCTCATTCCATCACCGGGGAGTGGGGGCATAATCCATTGCCATGGCATACAGAACTAGATGGCAATACATTTTGTTATTGTGGCAAACAGGCCTGTATTGAAACCTTTCTTTCTGGGCAGGGGCTTGCTGCCAGTTTTCTCAGGGGCTATGGATTCTCACTATCGTCTGAGCAGGTAGTTGCCAAGGCAAGGTTAGGCGATAGCCAGTGTTTAGCAGCGATGGCACAATATTTTGACCAAATGGCTCGTGCTTTGGCTCATGTCATTAATATGGTCGATCCGGATGTCATTGTGTTGGGTGGTGGTATGTCAAATATTTCGGAGATATATCAACAGGTGCCTAGCCGACTAGTAAACTATGTTTTCTCGGACTACGTGGAAACACCACTATTGCGAGCAACTCACGGTGATGCGAGTGGCGCATTGGGTGCTGCACTTTTATCTGGTGACTAATTAAATAGCTAGGTCCTATTTAAAATTTTTAGTTCATAGTAATTGTAAATCAATAAAGTAGTAATTTGGACTAAAATTATCTAATGATAAGAACTATTCGCTTAGGAGTAAAATAATAGAATGCTTACTATAAATACCCTTGCAGTTGATGAAGTTTCTAGTCTCTCTAGTTTAGACTCTCTGTTATCAGGCGTGACTAAACTGATTAGCTTGCCTGATATCTATTACCGCCTTGAAGCGGCAATTGAAAGTCCTTCTTCCACAGTCGCAGACCTTTCTAATCTGCTTTCTTCTGATCCTGATATTTGTGCGCGCTTGTTAAGCATGGCTAATAGTGCCTTTTATAGTTTCCCTTCTAAGATTGATACCATTGATAGAGCGGTTAGCACGATTGGGTTACGTCAGATACGCGAACTGGTACTCGCGACATCGGTTATGAAAATGTTCAGTAAAGTGCCGCTTGGAATGGTCAATATGAATTCATTTTGGGAGCACAGTGTGGCGGTTGGTGTGTTTGCAAAGTCGCTTGCGCAATATGCTGGGTTACCTCGGTCCGAGCGATTCTATGTGCCTGGTTTGCTGCATGATATTGGTCGTCTTGTGATGTTTTTAAAAGCGCCTGATTTAATGAGAGAATTATTGCTTGAACGAGAAAGTAAGGAGCAACTTTTATTTGTTCTGGAGCAAGAAAGGTTATCTTATACCCATGCTGAAATTGGTGGGAGAATGCTCGGATCCTGGAATGTCCCGCAATCAATTTACGAACCAGTTGCTTTCCACCATAGGCCAGATCAGGCTGGTGAATTTGCAACCATCAGCAGTGCTGTGCATATTGCTGATGCTTGGGTTAATAAGCACGGAGTTGGCAGTAGTGGCGAACGTTTTACGCCGAATATTAACCCAGAAGCGACTCGTTTACTGGGGATTAAGGAAAGTGAACTTGATGAAGTTTGGCGGATTGCGGCTGATGATATTAATGACGTCATCAAGCAGTTTGTCTGTCATTAGTGCCTTTTTAAAGGCGCCTATTGGTTAGTGCTTAATTTAATTGAGCTTCACCTAACTAAGTTTTACTTAACTAAGTACGAGCGTTGCCAACCCGAGAAATGCAACAATACCGATAACGTCGGTCACTGTCGTCAGCA
>JBLILW010000234.1:0-3207 GCA_047638435.1 Urechidicola sp. | reverse complement strand
GTTTCGTTGGTACTTTTATTCATATTTTTTATTAAAGGAAATTTACCTTCACTCAAACAGGATCTTGCCTGGTTAGCGAAAGGTGGGGGGATGCTTGGACGTCATGCCAGTTCCGACCGATACAATGCAGGTGAAAAAGGCTGGTTCTGGATAGCCGCCTTTGTTGGTGGCGCCATTGTTGTCAGTGGTTTTGTGTTGGACTTTCCGATATTCGGACAATCACGCGAAACTATGGAGTTGTTCCATGTTATTCATACCATTGCGGCAACCCTTATGCTGATTGCTTCAATTGGCCATATCTACATGGGCACAATAGCAATGGATGGCACATTAGAAGTTATGAAGACAGGTTACTGCGATAGTAACTGGGCCAAAGAGCATCATGATATATGGTATGAAAAGCAGTTAGCTGCTGGTAAAGTGCCCGGGCAAAAAGTATCAACAACAGAATCATCTTCTAAAGGGTAAAAAAAATGTCAGCTAATGAAATGACCGATGAAGAGCTCGACCAACATTTTCGCGAATTGGTCGACTTATTTATCGACCAAGGAAACGAACTAGCCAAAAATAGTAATTCAGAAAATATTGGGCTGGCCTTACTTCATGCCGCTTCGCGTTATACTGCCTTCGTGGTTTCATCACATGCTGAGTCATTAGCGCAATATGAGAAGGATATTGTTGGTGCTAAGACTTATTTTCAAACAGAGTATAGCAATATGCTAGATGAAAACTTTGAAGATTATAAACAGGTTTATATCAATAAGCCTATCGACGCGAATGCCAGCTAGTCACCTTTAACCGTTTGCATAAATCTCGCGGGCTTCTTGCTCCCGTGCTGGATAGTTTACAATGGGGGTTTACCCCCGTTGTAAAATTTTTTGCCTATGGAATTGTATAAAAATAAGCATCACGTTTTCAGGTTTATATACCACTTTTTATGGATACCAAAATATTGGAATAAGGTTTTCAATGAACATTGTTGGGAAATTCTTAAGGCGATTATAGAAAAATTGGTTATGACTAGGAGATTGAAATAGTGGAGTTGGAAGTGTTTGGATAGCCTATTCATATTGTTGACCGAGTACTTCCAAATATGGCGCTATCCGATTTGATGCAGATCGTAAATAGTATATCAGCGAGAGAGTTTCCCCGGATTTACCTGGTGATAAAAGGCGTTATTCTTGGCGAGGTAAATGATGGGCTCGAGGGTTTTTGCGGAAACAATAGGGAGTGCAAATGAAGCGGTGATTAGACAATATGTTCAAAAAATCAACTGACAAAGTATGAAAAAAAGAAAGTAAATCGGAGTAGATTGATCTGTTCTAAAGTGCTTAACCGACCCTAAAATTCGTCCGATTGCAGCCTATATTTTTATTTAAAGGGCGTCTCTAAAGATTTTATACCGACTCTACTTCTCCAAGTTGCTCTTGCAGCATGTCTTCATGCTCTAGTAAGACCGGCTCCTTCAGCAGTGTGATTATAAATTGGGTGCCTGAATCAAGATCAGAGACTACTTCAATATTACCGCCATATCGGCGTACTAAACTATAACAAATCGAGAGCCCAAGGCCAGTGCCTTCCCCTTGAGTTTTTGTGGTATAAAAAGGATTGAATGCCTTACTGGCACTGTCGGTATCCATGCCGATGCCATTGTCCTTGACGATAATCTGCACGCCTTTGTGACCAAAATTTCTACTCGTCAAACTCACCAGACCGTTAGTGCCTGGCAATGCTTGAATTGAATTGGTCATTAAATTGATAAGGACTTGCTGTAATTCCTGTCGGTTCATACGCACTAGAATAGATGCGTCCAAAGACAGTTCGAGCGTATAACTGATGTCTGAACGCAAATGCTGTACTAATTTCGAGGTCTCTTTGATCAATGGGTTGACATCTATTTCACTCATATAGCCTGCATAGGCATCTGGTTTGGCATATTGCAGCAAATTCGTTGTGATATCTTTTATTCGGTATATTTGTTCTATGATTAGATCGATTTCATCTTGAACGGGTTCGAGCTGCGCCCCCATTTCAGCCGTTATTACATCGATATTGCCGAGAATTACAGCAGTGGGGTTATTGATTTCATGGGCCACACCAGCGGTTAATTCACCCAGTGCTGCTAACTTTTCTGCAATGACAAGTTGCTTGCGAGTTTTCGTCAGTACAGCGATCGTACTAGTCAGCTCACTATTTTTTAATTTGAGCTCCGATGTTCTTTCATCTACTTTTTGTTCAAGTTCGTTAGCCCAGTGTTGAATTTGCAATTTACGCTTGCTTAACAGATCAAGCATGACGTCAAACTCGTTTGCAAGCGTGCCAATTTCGTCTTTCGATTGTATTTTTCCTATTCTTAAATCTTTACCTTCTCTAGTGGCATGCACAACTGAACTCATGCGCTCTATTGGCTTAAATATAGACTTTGCTCCAACGACAGCCACCAGACTAGTGAGGCCCATCAGAACTAGAAAGAGTAAAACTAGGACGATTAATGCGTTGATCAACGACTGTCTGAATGGTGCTTCGAGGAATCCCGCGTATAGCATTCCAACCCGATTGCCGTCGATATCAATAATTGGTTCATAGGATGAGATATACCAATCATTAACAACAAAAGCCCGGTTGATCCAGGTATTTCCCTGGTCCAAAACGATTGTCCTCACTTCATCTGAAACACGAGTGCCTAGTGCACGCTCACCCGTTTGAACCGGAACATTGGTGTTTATTCGAACATCATCAAGAAATACTGTGACAGTGCCGATGCTGCCTTCAATGAGACTGCCTGGGCCGTAAACAAGGTCGCGTATGGCATCGACAAAACTAAAATTCGCATTCAATAAAACGCCGGCTTCGAGAATGGCTAATATCCTCTTATTGGTATCAACGATGGGATAAAGTGCGCGGATCATCATGCCACGATCCTCAAAAACTTTTTCTGTTGCTCTCGCTCGTGGTGTTTCGATTAGAGGCAATTGAACCTGCTCTGCAAGTTGCTGCCTTTTCAAATCATTCGCAGAAAATATCTCTACACCGACCGATGCCTTGCCAATTTGTGCCGCTTTAAGCGCCGAGGATCGTCGTGCATCGATATTATGGGTTGATTGGTTTGCCGAGTGAAGTGGTTGGCCGTACACATCAATGAGTTGGACATAGGAGAATGAGTATTCCCGCTTTAACTGGCCTATTTGCTGGTTTATTGCTTCGGAA
>JBLILW010000233.1:0-3217 GCA_047638435.1 Urechidicola sp. | reverse complement strand
GCACCCTGCCCGCTTTGCACAACCTTGACTGATTTTGATACCTGTTCAGACAGCAAGTAAAACGCCACGGCATCCTGACCTACCATGGGTTCAGCCATCGATCGTACCGCTTCAGGTAACCTTGTTAGCACCTCTGTATTGGGAATTAGAAATTTGTGATGATCGGTATTGTATCGTTTGGCAACCGGATCAGAGAATTCGAACTCGTTGCCTTTTTCCTCAGGTTGGTCTTCAAAACCAATACTGAAGGTTTTAATTTTACCAACACCCGCCTCATCTAATAGCGCGACTAGCAAACTGGAATCTAGCCCACCAGATAGCAACACACCCACTGGTACATCGGCAATCTGAATGCGTTTTTTCACCGCTTTCAACAATGCCTGATGAATCGCTTCTTTCCAGTCTTTCGATGATAGTTCAGCATGCAGACGTTTAGCTGACAAAGTCCAATAGCGGTTTTGCGATAACACGCCATCGACACCAATTTGCATTTGGTAAGCTGGTTTACATTTTCGAATGCCTTTAAACAAAGTCCGAGGCGCAGGAATGACCGCATGCAAGCTTAGCTGATGATGTAAACCGACCGCGTCGATTGAGGTATCGCAGTGCCCCGTGGCGATTAATGCCTGTGGGTTTGAGGCGAAGTAGAACGCCGTCGAAGTTTGGGAAAAATACAACGGTTTAATGCCAAGACGATCACGTGCCAGGAACAGGCTTTGGCGCTGCCTGTCCCAAATGGCGAACGCGAACATCCCGGTTAATTTTTCGCTACATTGCTCACCCCAACAGGCATAAGCGTTGAGTATAACTTCGGTATCACTGTTTGATTGAAATTGATAACCTTTGGCAAGCAACTCCTCTCGAAGTTCTGGGTAATTATAAATAGTACCATTAAAGACAATACTATAGCGCTGCTGGGTATCGTGCATCGGTTGGTGTCCAGCAGCCGACAGATCAATAATCGATAATCGCCTATGCCCGAACATGACGGGGCCATCAAACCACTCCCCCTTGTCATCAGGTCCACGACGGGCCACTTTTTCTGACATTGCCTGAGCTAGGCCCTTGTCGATACCCTGGCTGGTAAAACTCAACGCTCCATACAAACCACACATATAACCTCACAAATTCTGGGTAAACCCCAACTATTTTCGATGAATTTCAACGGCTTAACATTGTCTAATTGCGCCGTCTAACTAAAGCCCCTATAATACTTCGCGGGCTGGAGCGGGATACCATATCATTCAATTAAGAGACATCTCTCCGCATATTTTAAACCATTAATTTCAGGAGTCACCAATGAATCCGTTAAAATCTATCATCGGCACTATCGTGTCCGGTATTGTCATCTCTGCCATCCTTATACTTGTTTATAAAGATGGTGCTAGTCACCCTGGTGGAATTACGGTCTGGGTCCATGCTTTGGCGGGTGTCACTTGGATAGGCCTACTATATTACTTCAATTTCGTTCAGGTGCCTGGTGTAGCACAAGCACTCGGAGAAGCTAAAGATGGTGGTCCAGGTGCAGCAGGCATTAATAAGTATATAGCACCTCGTGCGTTATTGTGGTTCCGTTGGGGTGCACTTGTGACCTGGTTAAGTGGTGCTACATTGTTAGCCCAATATGGCATTTTGGGTGATGCTTTCATGCTTAAGGGCGGTGCGGCTGTCATCGGTATTGGCGCGTGGATGGGTACAATAATGCTGTTTAATGTTTGGGGCTTGATTTGGCCAAACCAAAAGAAAATTTTAGGACTTGATGGAAAAACTCACGATGCAGCGGTAATTGCCAAAGCGAAGTTCGTTGCGTTAATGGCTTCACGGGTTAATACAGTTTTATCTATTCCGATGTTGCTAGCAATGACAGCTTATGGACATGGTGGCTTACCATTCTAAACGCTGCCCTTTTTTTCCACTAAAGCACCATCAAAAAAACCCTGCGCTCGCAGGGTTTTTTCCTTCTAACAATCATAAAAGGCTTGAATTCAATTTAAATAGGCGTATGTTCGAGCGTTTTTTTAAGCAGCAATAGTCATGTCCGAGCATTTAGTCAAAGCCTATAACACCTTATCGACCAGCTTCACCCGCGGTGATGGCATTTACTTGTGGGACACAGAAGAAAAGCGCTATCTTGACGCACTGTGCGGGATATCTGTCACTAACCTGGGCCACAATCATCCAGCTGTGACAAAAGCAATTCAACAACAGGCTTCGACCCTACTCCACACGTCCAATATTTACACAATTGAATGGCAACAAAAGCTGGCTGAAATGATATGCAAACTATCGGGCATGGATCGAGTGTTCTTTGGCAATTCAGGTGCCGAGGCGAACGAGGCGGCGATCAAAATTGCTCGTTTATACGGCCATAACCAGGGCAATAGCGACCCTCATATTATTGTCATGAATCATAGTTTTCATGGTCGCACCATGGCAACTTTAAGTGCTTCAGGTAACAGAAAAGTTCAGGCGGGGTTCGAGCCGCTGGTATCAGGCTTCGTGCGTGCACCTTATAACGATATCGAGTCGATTTGCTCTATTGCGGACAACAACAAGAAAGTCGTCGCCATTATGGTTGAGCCGGTACAAGGCGAAGGTGGCATTATCGTACCTGACGATGGTTACATTGAAGCGCTTCGACAAATTTGTGACGACAATAACTGGTTACTGATGATGGATGAAATTCAGTCGGGCATTGCTAGAAGCGGCAAGATGTTTGCGTTTCAACATACCCATATTACTCCAGACGTCATGACTCTGGCTAAAGCACTCGGTAATGGCATGCCAATCGGCGCTTGCGCTACCCAGGGAAAGGCGGCCGAGGTTATTCAACCAGGCAATCATGGCTCTACGTTTGGCGGCAACCCTTTGGCCTGCCGTGTTGGTTGTGCAGTGCTGGAGAGCATTGAAAAAGACAATATCCTAGATAATGTCACTCGAACCAGCGAGCAGCTAGTGTCACATTTAAAGCGTAATTTAGCTGACCATGCGGATATCCACCAGATTAGAAACCTAGGATTACTGATTGGAATCGAAATGAAACACAATTACCAGGCCTTTGTAGCACATGCTTTACAGCAAGGTTTACTTCTTAATGTGACCGCAGAAAAGGTCATTCGTCTGCTGCCACCACTCATATTAACCGAACAACAAACTGAAGATATGGCGCAACAGATAATTGCCTGCATCCACTCTTTCAAACCCGTATCAACGAGCC
>JBLILW010000232.1:0-3246 GCA_047638435.1 Urechidicola sp. | reverse complement strand
ATGTTCCGAATGCTCATCATGGTCTGAGATCCAATTGGCCGAAGACTGAAGTATCTGGCAATTTGGTTCTCCCTTTAGGTTAAAAGTAGCCTCAAAATTGGATAACATATTTTCCGCCTCTGTAACCCTGGCTTGCTGCTCTTCATCGTTTGGTTGATATTCAAAACCGACAATATTAACTGCCGGAGACTCAAAACGAATAGAAATTAAATTGTTATCTATCGCTATGCTGAGATTGGCACTACCATGTTCGTGGGAATCTAGCGTTTTGCTCGCCAAAGTTTGAAAAGCAGTCAGACTCACAACAAAGCTGAGTAATAAAGTAGCAATTGATTTCATAAAAGATCTTTCCCAAGAATGTTATAACATAACATTACATTATAACTGATAACATGTACAGCTAAATATTTTGTGGATTAATGCCAACTAAAATAAGGTCTGCAGAAAAGAATCGGCATGTTAGTGACAAATAGTACCAATCCTTTTTTTGCCGAAGTCGTACATGGGGTCGAGGAAGGCTGCTATAGAAATAATTTCAGTTTGATTCTATGCAACTCGGGTGACCAGATCGACCGACAAATGTCTTATCTAACAACCCTCGTGCAAAAACAAGATGACGCATTGGTGATAATGACGATAAACAATGACGCCGTATTTTATCATTAGTTAGCAAAATTAAACCATCTGCCAAAGATCATACTGGATTCTGAGCCTGGTTTAGAGGCCGCGACCATCGAAGACGATTCAATATTTGGCGGACGTTTGGCGACGGAGTATTTGATCAAACAAGGGTTTAAAGATATTGGATGTCTGACTGGTCCGGACAACCATCCAAGGTCAAGAGATCGATTTTTAGGATTTAGTGCCGCAATGGAAGCTGCGAACTTTAAAATTAACAATCGCTGGATAGTAGCGGGTGAACTTTCAGCACAGGGTGGATATATCGCAATGAAGGCCATAATCCAGTCTGGCTCTATTCCAAAAGCTATTTTTGCCTTTAACGACTTAATGGCGATGGGTGCTTTTCGAGCACTTGCCGAGAACGGTCTATCGATTCCGGATGATGTATCGATTATTGGGTACGATGATCTAGAGCTTGCCGCTTTTTTAATGCCTGCACTGACAACTGTTCGCCAACCCAGTTTTGAGCTGGGGTTAAGTGCTGCTGAGAGGATTATTAATCATCTGGGCACAGGCATCGAGATACCATCGGACTTGCAGTTAACCCCCAGTTTGGTGGTTAGAGATTCTGTTCGACACTAGCTGAAAAATATTATGACTATAACTGTTTTTGGTAGTATTAATATCGATCTGACTACCTATAGCGAACGTTTACCAAAATCTGGAGAGACGTTACACGGTCAACGCTATGCGATTGGGCTAGGTGGCAAGGGCTGCAATCAGGCGGTCGCCATTACTGCCCTGGGCGCCAAAGTAACCCTTGTAGGTCGTATTGGTAATGATGAATTTGGTAGCAATGCGCAAAAGTTACTCACAAAATTTGGGGTCGACAGCGCCAGCGTTTTTGTCGATCAGTCCAATGCCACAGGTATCGCAGTCATCAGTGTCGATGCTCAGGCAGAAAACAGCATCACCGTCATAGGTGGTGCCAATATGGCCGTCGACCAGAGCGATGTTACTCGTCAAAAAACAGTTTTTGAGCAAACAAAAGTTCTGTTGCTACAAATGGAAATTCCGCTGCTAGCGACCTTATCAGCTGCCGATATTGTTCGCAGTAATAATGGTGTCGTGGTTCTTGATCCTGCACCGGCACCACTTGGTGGATTAGACCCTGCTATTTTGAAACGGATTGATATTATTACCCCGAATGAAATCGAAACAGAAGCGTTGTGTGGCATAAAACCAAAGGATGCAAACCAGGCTGCTCAGGCTGCAACCTTATTACGCGAGCAAGGCGTGAACATTGCAATTATTAAACTTGGCGCCAAAGGTGTCTATTATCAAAGTGAAACTGAGGACGGCTTTGTGTCAGCGTTTAAAGTGGATAGTATTGATACGGTCGCCGCAGGCGATTGCTTTAATGGTGGGCTCGCCTATCAATTAACACAGGGGACATCACTTGGTAAAGCGGTTGAATTTGCCGCCGCCTGCGGTGCCCTATCAACCACTAAAGCTGGTGCTGCAGAATCAGCACCAGGCTTGAGTGACGTACTCGAACTTTCTTCCCCAGTTTAAAGGACAGTCAAAGCGAATTAATCGATTAACCAGTATTTCGCAGTCCTGCCGCAATTGCATTAATCGAACTCAGTAATGCACCTTGCCATTCCATCCGTTGCTCTTCTGTGGTTGATTCGTCCCGATACTTTTTTAACAGGTTGATCTGTAAGTATCCGAGTGGATCCAGGTAAGGATCACGACGGGCGAGAGATAGCATTAGTACGGTGTCATTCGATAACAACTGTTTCACATCGGCGATGTTTAAACATTGTTCAACCGTCCGTTTATGTTCCTTTTGAACCTTGTCAAATACAGTTTTGCCAAGTGTTTTATCTTGGCATAATTTGCTGTATTCGAGCGCTGTACGCATGTCACATTTGAATAAAGACATTTGTAAATTACTAATCATGGCCGCAAAGAATGGCCATTGTTGATTCATCTCTCGGAGTAGCTTTAGCTTTTTCGGGTTTTTCTCCAACCATTGCGACATGGCGTATCCTACGCCATACCAAGCGGGCATCATGTGACGTGACATGCTCCAGCCAAATACCCAGGGGATGGCGCGTACTGAGGACTTCGACATATCACCTTTTCTTCTATGCGAAGGCCTCGACCCAATATTCATCAAGCCAATTTCACTAACGGGTGTCGCCTCGTAAAAGTATTCGAAGAAACCGTCAGTTTTGTCGGTTAATTCTCGATAAGATAGTTCCGATAAATCAGATAGTTCCTGCATAATTGGCAGGTATTTGTCGTAGCTGGTTTTGTCTTCGCGCACAATACCAAGGCTTGCTTTCATCAATCCAGTAATGCCCATTGCCAGCTCGTAATGCGCCGTTTCAACATTACCGTATTTGTGCGACAGCACTTCGCCTTGTTCTGTGAACTTAATCTGGCCCAGTACTGTTTTTGGTGGTTGCGACATGATGGCTTCATGAGTCGGACCACCACCACGGGTAATGGTGCCGCCACGTCCGTGGAACATACGACATTGCACACCGTGACGTTGGGTGATTGCGACCACTTTTTGTTGTGCCTGATAAAGCCCCCACGAGGCCGAAACAATGC
>JBLILW010000231.1:0-3396 GCA_047638435.1 Urechidicola sp. | reverse complement strand
CCAGGTTGCGCATTTATGGCGATCCTGGTGCCAGCCGTCAGGCAGGGAAACCCAATAGAAATTATCGCTTTGTTGTGTGTCATTGGCTTGATGTGGAAAACCAATAGCGTGGTGCTAGCGACGACGACGGGAATGGCAGTTTTGGTGTTAGGTGAGTCGGCACTTGGGATGATGAATCTGTTATGACACTCTAAACATTGGCTCGTTAATAGCGACTTCTATACTACTATCACTTAACTTTCGTCTCGAAGCTGCCTAATAGTCTTTATCAGTTCTGCGTTAACGGCTCGTGGCCCTTTGTTTTCTCTGTTTTTATGCCGTCTTGCACCCGGTAGTCGAGTACCCTCTATGGCATCATATTTTTCGAAAAAACGATCCGTCTGGTCGCTGGAATTCTTTCCCGACAGTATATCTGGCGACATGGCCAAAATGAATTGACCGCCTCGGGCGGGCCCTTCATCGGCGTTGTCATTTTCCTGTGTCTCGTAAGAAAAGGTTTCACCAACCATTGGGCCAGATAACAGCTCGACCATCAACGCAATGGCCGATCCCTTGTGACCACCGAACGGCAATAGAACACCTCTAGCGATTTCGGCTGCGTCGGTTGTTAATTCACCTGATGCGGATAACCCTGTGCCCAGCGGTACTTCGTGACCGTCTCGGGCAGCGATCATCACTTCACCCATCGCCATCGATGCGGTAGCCATATCGATCACGATTGGATTTTTACCCGCCCGTGGCCATGCAAAACCCATCGGGTTGGTGCCAAATATAGGTGTTGTGCCACCGGCGGGTGCAACCCAGGGCAGGTAGGATACTGTGGTGAGGCCGACTAATCCCGCCTCAGCAATTTTTTCAACTTCAGGCCATAGTGCTGCGAAATGATGTGAATGCTGAATTGCGACTGCGGCAAGCCCGAATTTTTTAGCGGCATCAATCAGTGGGGGTAAGCTATATTGATGGGCGATTGGGGCATAACCGCTTTTAGCATCACATCGAAATATAATAGGCGTGACGTGTTCTATTTCTGGCTTTGCGGTGCCGTCGACTTTTTTGCTTTTAAGTCCAGTGATGTACCCGGGAATACGAAAAAGGCCATGAGAAATTGAACCATCTCTTTCAGCTGTGGTGACGGTGTTGGCTATAGCGTCGGCAGTTTCCTCGTTGGCACCGTGATTCAATAAAGCTGCTTTAGCCAGCTCATATATGTCAGTTAAGCAGAGGTCGATGGTTGAAACTGTCATTAGTAAAAGTCCGTTGTTGAATATAGACGGATTCTAACAGTAGGTATGAGCGGCTTCACCTAAAACATTAAAGTTAGGATCGACGCCAAGATCGCGCCGTTTATTTAACAAAAAATGCCTCAATTTGAGTTATAACCAACGCCGGACCTTATTTTTATAGGCTGAATATTCAACTCCAAACTTGTTTTCCATGACCCGTTCTTCTGGGGCAATTTGAAATCGATTGATATAGATAATAAAAAACACAGGACCGATGAATGGCCAGAGCATCGACAATTGAATAGCCCACGCCATCAAAAATAAAACAAGCCCAACGTACATTGGATTACGGCTTAAGCGGTAAATACCACCCGTTACCAACGCTGAGGTTTTATTCGGATTCATTGGGTTAACGGTTGTCTTGGATTGGCGAAAAGCGAGCAAGCCACAAACGTCGAACGAAACCCCCACAATGACCAGTAATAGGACTAAGGTTTCAGTCATTTCAGCTGATAAAGATAGAGCAGGTTCATAAGCGGACAGGCTCCACATCGTGACCGCGATGAGTATGGCGACGACTGGCGGTGGCACCTTGTTGTCGAGTTTCAATTCAAAGATAGACATATCTTACTCCAGAAACTCCTGCATCCACTGATCATAAAAGTCGACCTTTGACCATTGATTGATCAGGTTCTTGTCGAAACGTTTGTTCAGGTCACTTGGCTGAGCGCCCTCACGCAGCGCTTTCAGTGCTTCGTAGGTTGCCTGCATAGCAGCCATAACAGGTTGGTGTCCTTGCAAGCAAAGGCTAACGCCCTTTGATGCGAGGTAATCTAGATCCATAATATCAGCACCAGCACCACCCAAAAATAAGGGGAGTTTGCATTCGTTGGTAATGGCTTCAATTTGTTGCTTTTGTTTGATACCAATCAGGAAAATAGCATCGACTCCAGATTCCTGATAGGCCGTAATTCTGGCAATGGTGTCGTTAATACCGGTCACAGAAATAGCACTGGTACGAGCTGCAATGACAAGCGAAGGGTCGGATCGACCGGCCACCGCTGCCTTCATTTTTCCAACACCTTCTTCAATCGAGATTAAGCTGGTTTTTCCACCACTACCGAATCGGCGTGGTAATTCAGTGTCCTCTATCGAAAGTGCCGATACCCCGGCTGTTTCCAGCTCTTCAACCGTGCGCTTTACATTCAACGCGTTGCCATATCCATGGTCGGCATCGACCATAATCGGTAGATTGCTAGCCCGACAAATGCGATACGCCTGCTGTGCAAACTCACTGAGTGTGAGCAATATATGATCCGGATCACCCAACACCGTTAACGAAGCGACTGAACCAGCAAACATACCGACTTCAAAGCCAAGGCCTTCCGCGATTCTAGCTGAAATAGGATCGTAGACAGAGCCGGGGTAAGCGCAAGTTTTACTATTCAGGTGAGCGCGAAAACTCTCTCGTCTATTTTGCCAATGCATGGGAATTAGTGTCTCCTGACGCGGCTGTTATGCTTTTTTGATAAGGCCAATAACATAAAGTAGCATAATAGCGCCTACGGTTGCCGTCATGATTGAACCAATAAAACCGTCAGCCGAAACACCCAGAAAACTAAACACAAAGCCGCCAACGACAGCACCTATAATGCCGACTACCATATTGCCGATAAGGCCTAAGCACTTTCCTTTCATCAGTTTTCCAGCTAACCACCCAGCTATAGCGCCAATTATTAAGTAAATAATCAATCCTGTCATACCCATAAATATAACTCTCTGTGTCTAAAGTGATGGCATAAAAATAGTTTACAACCGAATTATAGTAATCGCATACAATATTGCAAAGCCAAGCAGCATCAATAATATCACTGGCTTAGCTTTACGGATGAAAGCTGGTAACCAGCTGACTTTGAGGATATAGGTCGATGTGATTACCATTAACACTCCTGAGCAAAGTGCGGCTAGCCCCCAGAATTCTCGAAAGTGTTGGCTGGCGTACCAGAGTACATTCCATAGTCCGGCTGCGAGTAGGAACGTACCGACGATAGTGCGGATTGGTCGAGGACAGCCTTTCGCCATTGGTGGTGCTGCGACTATTAGTCCTGCGATCATGCAGCAGGTGATGATGGTTCCCATGGGTAGCATAAGGGTTTGATTTCTTGTTGGTTAA
>JBLILW010000230.1:0-3461 GCA_047638435.1 Urechidicola sp. | reverse complement strand
GTTGACGAAGTGGTGGTATGCCATCTTGTCTGACACCACCCCAACGTATTTCGTCCATTCGAACACGGGACTCTCGATCTTTTGAGAAATAGGCGTCGAATTTTGGATCAATTTGGCGATACAAGCTTGCTTTAAAATCAGCATATTCAACCGATTGCACTGGCACTTGCTTCCACCACCACACAAACCAGTCATTAGTGTCATATCCGATACTCTGTCCGGTTTTTTGCTGGAGCAATGCTATTAATCTTTGCGCAAGGTCGGCGCGGGCGAGTGACATAACCTCGATTGCCATCGGTGTAAAACTGGCTTCCCAGTTGGCGGATATGTGCTCAATGCGGCTTTGCTTTTCATCTTCAGATAGGAAAAATAACGTTGCAAACTGTTCGCCAATCCCAATGTTTTGATTTTTTGAAGCGTGAACTGATATATTTAAATTGAACAGAATAAAAGCGAATAGCCAGAAGGGGTGACGAGTTTTCATCTGTGAAGCCAGTATCAAATATTTGCTTTTAGAGGCGCTCTTTATTATTAAGTTTCAACTCTTAGGCTATCTTTAAAAATCACCATTTATTAAATACCCCTATAACCATAGCTGAACTCCGTCTACAAAAACTAGTGCGCGGTTTCTCTTTATCTGTGGTAGCCTACTTCTGCCTGGTGGAGCAAACCACCGAATAACTAGAGGTTATATCATGATCGAGGAAGCCAATGGCTTTCCCGAAAAACCGAGCTTGCGTCCGCAAGACCCACGGTTTTCTTCGGGACCCTGTAAGAAATATCCGGGTTGGGATATTAGTCATCTTAATATCACTCAGCTGGGTCGTAGCCATCGCGCTAAACAACCCAAGCAACGTCTTAGTGACGCTATTTCGCGTTCTCACCAATTACTCAAGTTACCTGCTGATTGGAAACTCGCGATAGTACCTGGTTCAGATACCGGTGCCTTCGAAATGGCGATGTGGTCGATGTTAGGCGCCCGTGCCGTCGATGCATTGGTATGGGATAGTTTTTCTGCCGATTGGGCGAAAGATCTCAGTACGCTCGGCTTGCCTGAGCTAAATATATACAAAGCTGATTATGGTGATCTGCCAGACCTTACCCAAACAAAGTCGGATAACGATGTTGTTATGGTTTACAACGGTACAACCAGTGGCGTCCGGGTTCCAAATTTAGACTGGCTCGATACCGATCGTGAAGGTCTGGTGTTATGCGATGCAACGTCCGCTGCTTTTGCGATGCCGATCGACTTCTCTAAACTCGATGTCGTTACTTGGTCGTGGCAGAAAGTGCTGGGCAGTGAAGGTGCACACGGCATGCTCGCACTAAGCCCTAAAGCGGTTGAACGATTAGAAAGCTATACGCCTGTGAGGGCATTACCTAAAATATTTCAATTGACTAAAAATCAAAAATTAGTCGAAGGTGTTTTTTCTGGCGCAACCATCAATACCCCCAGTATGTTGGCGGTAGAAGATTTACACGCGGCACTCGATTGGACAGACCGCATTGGCGGTGTTGAGTCACTTTGGCAGCGTACCAACCAAAATTTTGACATTATAGATCAGTGGGTTCAACGAACACCCTGGGTCGGCTGGTTGGCGATTGCTGCCGACACTTGCTCGCCCACTTCTATGTGTTTAAAAATTATTGACCCAGAATTTAATCAACTTGAAAACGACGAACAGCAGAAAGCAATCAATTTGATGCTTAGCTGGTTAGCGGAAGAAAACTGTGCCTTGGATATCGCGAACTACCGCAGCGCACCAGCAGGCTTTCGGATCTGGGGTGGTGCCACCGTAGAAACCGCTGATCTAATGGCGTTGACGCCCTGGATGGATTGGGCGTTCGCTAACTTCAAACAACAAAATAACAAGGTGACATGAAATGACCAAAGCAAAAACGAACAGCACAAATAGCGTAAAACCTAAAGTCCTAATAGCCGACGCAATGTCGAGCTTGGCCCTCGCGGTTTTTGAAGAACGCGGTATTGAAGCAATACATCCCGGAAAGATATCAGAACAAGAGCTGTTCGATATGGTGGGTGATTTTGATGGTATTGCACTGCGATCCTCGACTCAGATAACTGAAGAGTTACTGAGCCATGCAACTAAGGTGAAGGTGGTTGGGCGTGCTGGTATAGGTGTCGATAATGTTGACGTACCTGCTTGCACCAAGCGTGGAGTAGTCGTCATGAACACGCCGTTTGGTAATGCGATCACCACGGCCGAGCATGCGATGGCGATGATGTTATCACTGGCACGTCATATTCCGCAGGCGAATCAGTCGACCCATGAAGGCAAGTGGGAAAAGTCGAAGTTTATGGGTATGGAACTGACCGGAAAATTGCTCGGTATTATCGGGGCAGGCAACATTGGTTCGATAGTCGCAAAAAAATCGATTGGCTACGGGCTAAGGGTACAGGCTTATGATCCTTTCCTGACTGAAGAAAGAGCAGACAAAATTGGCGTCGATAAAGTCGATTTAGAAACACTCTTGACGACTTCAGATATTATTTCGTTACACGTACCAAAAACACCCGAAACGGCGAATATTATCAATGCCTCGGCAATCAATAAAATGAAGCGTGGTAGTCTGTTAATCAATTGTGCTCGTGGTGGTCTAGTCGATGAGCTAGCTTTATTCGCGGCCTTAAAAAGTGAGCATGTTAAAGGTGCTGCACTCGATGTCTATGAAGTAGAGCCAGCCAAAGAGAATCCGCTATTTGGATTGCCTAATATTATTTGTACACCGCACCTAGGTGCTTCTACGGTTGAAGCTCAGGAAAAGGTAGCGATCCAGGTCGCTCAGCAAATGAGTGATTACCTGTTAGGTGGTGCTATTAATAATGCGCTGAATGCACCTAGCCTGAGTGCAGAGGAAGCAAAACAGTTGAAACCCTATTTGCAGCTTGCACAGCGTCTGGGTTCATTTGTTGGCCAGTTAACGGATGATCCAATCAAATCACTCACTGTCACCTATGGTGGAGATGCCAATGCTCTAAATGTGTCCCCATTAACCACACAAGTAGTTCAATCGTTACTCGAACATCACAGTAGTTTTGTTAATTCGGTTAATGCCCGTGAAGTGGCGAAGGAACGTAATATCGATTTGATAGAGGCCCTAAGAGAAGGGAAGGACGAGTATCCTTGCCGTATTACCGTTGCCGTAAAAACTGAATCGAAGACGCGCAGCATTTGCGGCACCTTAATCCAACAGCGACCACGAGTGATTGATGTAAAAGGTATCCCGCTTGAATCGGAGTTAGGTGAGCACATGCTCTATATTACCAATCAGGATACACCAGGTGTCATCGGTGATCTTGGTACGTCCGCAGCTGCCAGTAGTATCAACATTGCTAACTTGCATCTAGGGCGGGAAGCAAATGGCGGCAAAGCCATCGCCTTAGTCGAAATAGATGCACAGACGAGTGATGATGCAATGCAAAAGTTACGTGCTTTGGC
>JBLILW010000229.1:0-3617 GCA_047638435.1 Urechidicola sp. | reverse complement strand
AATCGCATCATGGTGGCGATACCGCCAAAACGAGGCATGTCGTTGCCCCCTAACGGCTGGTTAAATTTTTTGGTCATAATATTTTTTTCCTCTAAATTGATAACTGCCGATATTCCCCAAGAAGAAGGCCGTTTAACGACCAATCAGCAACCTGTGTGCGAATTAAGCGCAACGTTGGATGGCCTACAGCTGCGGTCATTCGTCTCACCTGACGATTTTTACCCTCTTTAATTTCAAGCTGAAGCCATTGTGTCGGAATCTCCTTTCGCTGTCGAATGGCGGGATCACGTGCCCACAGCCAGTCAGGTTGTTCGATTAATTTAACCCTCGCAGGACGGGTCATACCGTCTTTTAACTTTAAACCTTGGCTTAGGCTAAGCAGTGCTTTTTGGTCAGGAATATTCTCAACTTGAACTAGGTAGCACTTAAACTGCTTATGATCAGGATTGGCAATGCGGGCTTGCAACTTTCCATTATCCGTTAATATCATTAACCCTTCGCTATCGTAGTCGAGCCTGCCGGCCGGATAGACTTTGGAGATGCTGATGTAATCGGCGAGTGTCTTTTTGTCACCCGATTCCGAAAACTGACTCAGCACCTGGAAAGGTTTGTTGAATAATATAACGGTGGCCATCGAGGCGTCTCTATAAATAGTGCTTTTTTTGTGATCTGCTTTTGACTAAGGCAAAGCAAACATAGGTACCATCCGCAGCAATAAGTGCACGCAAAAGATTGCATGAATGCAAGAAGTTGGGCAAATACATGAAACAATTGCTGAAAACAGCAGTGTACGCCAATTGCACTAAGATTCGAGTAAACTGTTGGCAAGAGTGCTGACCATGAGAGAACCGGTAATCGCGGAAAAAGTGTATTTTTAGAGATGCCCATGGTTTGCCTGTAGGTTGCTTAGCTAGTTTGTAGATAAGTTTGCCACTTGTCGGAGCGTGCAGAATCCATTTGATGGAAATCCATCATCTGTTGAAGCTGTTCTGCATTGGCTGGCCGACGTGATATTGATACCTCTCGCATCGACTCAATGTGGCAATTGATCAGTGTTAACGCACTGGAGATGTCGAGTATTGATTCATTATCAATGAGCGAGCGCTGAACCTGTGCCGCATATCGAAATTTCATTTTTCCAACCTCATGCAAGTTGGCTCGTAGTGTTTTCAAATCGCCATATTTCCTCAACAAATTTGCGGCTGTTTTTAGCCCAACGAGAGGAATACCCGGAATGTTATCAACCTTGTCACCGGTGAGCGCCAATTGATCTGCAATTTGTCCTGGCTTTACCTTAAACTTTTTCTTGACCGCGTTGTAATCAAACTTTTTGTTATCGAAAAATGACCAGAAAATATCACCCTCATGTACCAACTGGGTTAAGTCTTTGTCGGCACTGATGATCACTATTGGTAGCTCTGGAGAACGATGCAACTGAGCTAGGGTACCAATGAGATCGTCGGCTTCCCATTCAGGATCACTGACTTTTGATATCCCCAGTTGCTCAATCCATTGTTGGCACCACTCAAATTGTCGTCTCAAATTAACCGGTGTTACGCTCCTATTTGCCTTATATTCACTATAAGTTGCTTTTCGCTCCGATTTTTTTCCACCATGATCGAAGGCAAATACGAGCTTTTGGGGAATTGATTCGGTCAGTAGCCGATAGACAAAATCTGTAAACCCAATGAAAGCCTGATTCGGCTGCTGGTCGGTATTTAACATTTCGTGTCTAACACCAAACCAGGCCCTATAAATATATATGTTGGAGTCGACTAGAAACAATCGCATGAATTCATTCCGTAAAATGGGACGCTTAAGGAGGCTATGATGAAGCCTAGTTTAATTTGGGCTATCAGTGCAAGGATATAGGCTATTAGGCCATTGCAGAAGCGATTGCGCAGAAGAAATCGTTCTAATGATTCACGAAGCTAACTGCATCCTGCTGCCACTCTTTACCAACATCCGTCTCGGCAAGGTCAGTCATAATAGCCATTTTATTGTGTCGATTCTCACAGATCAATTGGATGATTTAACTCATCGCAAAACAATCATGGCCTCAAAAGATTCCCCCGATACTGAAAGACACAAACTAGTCCGACACCCAACTGTCTATTCAGGCATGAATTCAAGCGCCTTTTTCAGAATATTTGTTATACTTCGTAATAATTAAAATCAACCTTCAAAATAATATTAAAAATATGCATCGACTTATTACTTTTTTCCTATGCTACCTGTGTTTTAACCCAGCACTTGCAGCCGCGACGATACAGGAACTTCAGTTCTTGGTAGATCAAAATTCATTCTCATCAGCTACAGTAACGGGTACTCAGCTTTTGATAGAGCAACCTGACAATGCCAAAATTCAGTTTTTGACCGCCTATGCCTATCAGATGGATAATCAGACAAACCGAGCAAAAAAACTTTACGAAAATTTGATACGTCAACACCCCGAACTGCCCGAACCCATGAATAACCTGGCGATGATTTACCTTAATCAAAACAATCCTGATAAAGCCAGTCAATTATTAATTGATGCTCTGAATACCCATTCGAGCTATTCAACCGCCTATACTAACCTAGGACGAATCTACCGCAGCATTGCGAGCACAACCTATCGCCAAGCGGTCAGTGAATCGGACCAACCGGTAGAGGCAACTAAAATTAAGCTTGCAGCACTCAGCAATCTGATCTCGGCTGAGCCGCTAATAATAGTGGCTGAACCGCTAGTAATAGTGGCTGAACCGACTGTCAGTTCAGTTGTCAATACAGTCGATGTTAAGACATTATTAAAAGAACTAGTTAAAAATTGGGCGAAGTCCTGGAATGATAAAGACTTCCCCACTTATATTAGTTTCTATTCAGCCAATCACCGTCCTAGCTTCAAAACCCATATAGCCTGGGTAGAGCATCGGCGAAACCGCATCATGCGCCCTGGAGCTATCAAAGTAAGAGTCAGCAATATTGAAATCCGTGAGCAAGGCGAAAATAAAGTTGTTATTAATTTCAAACAAACTTATGATTCCCCCAACTACAGCGACAAAGTGTTAAAAAGTCTCGACTTTCGTCGATTTGGCTCGGCATGGAAAATATCTGAAGAGGATGTAATTTCAGTATTATGAAAACAAAATTATTTATCTTGTTATTAGTGTTATTTCAACCGCTGTTGCAAGCGGCTGAAGCAGTCGATAACCAACCTAAGCCAGATTTATACGAACAAGATATTATCAAAACGATCAAAAAAATTCAGAATCAGGATTTTGAACAGGCGTTAGACAGCACCCGAGATCTGTTAGCGCAATATCCTAAAAGTCGGCTAGGCCAAATGATTTACGCCGATTTGCTACTTTCTAAAGCTGGACCACTGAATGAAATCGGCCTAGGAATATCGACCGATAAAGCACAATACGACTTTAAACACGAAATCCAACAACGCTGGCAGCATGAAAGTGATACTGAACACTTAAGACTAATACCTGAAAACATTCTATTTCTGGCCAATGACCAACCTTACGTTATTGTGGTCGATCAGGAAAAATCTCGCATTTATGTGTTTCGTAATGAGCAAGGAACACCAATACTGGTTGAAGACTATTTCATCTCAATTGGGATAAAAG
>JBLILW010000228.1:0-3636 GCA_047638435.1 Urechidicola sp. | reverse complement strand
GTGATAGCTGGTCGCCCAAAGTGGCCAATGTTGATGACGAGGCTTCTGCAGTAATAACCTGCAGTGCTTGAAATGCGTTGTCGAGCTGGTTTTCTGCTAGTAGGGATTGCGCTTGTGACCTATCGTAGAGTGCTTGTGCTTCTTGGACATCGGTGATGGCGATCAAGCCGACTTCAAATCTTTTCTGAGCTTGTTCTAGTTGGCGGGCTATCGCGTTTTGTTCGGCACGAGCAAACTTAACGCTATCCTGTGCAGACAAAATGGCAAAGTAACGAGTGGCTACTCTAATCACCAAGTCCTGTTCAGCAACTTTTAAATTGGCCTCTGCCTGGCGCACAGATGCTCCAGCTGAATCAACTTGGGCACTGGTTTGAGCGTTGTAAACTGTTTGAGTCAAACTTAGGGTATAACCCAAGTTTTGGTTGGTATTGCTGCCAATACTAGAGTTGTCGCTTTCTTTTAGAGACTGCTGAACTGAGAGGTTAACCTGTGGCTTTCGAGTTGAAGTCGCCAGTGGTAAGGATTCTCTAGCGGCTTGGTAGTTGGCCTGAGCAATTTTTAAACTAGCATCATTTTGTTCAGCCAATTGGTAGATATCGACCAGGTTTTGAGCGAATAAAGACCCACTAAATAAACTGAATGAAATGACAAAGAAAAATTTATACACGATAGCTCCAAACGGTAGGTTTAGTGTAGATTAGAGCCGCTAAGCAGGTAGTAGATAAATAGCGGAAAATGATATAGGTTAAGTATAAAGAATCTGCTGTGAGATTAATATAGAGCCATATCTCGATCCACCGTCTGTGCCCAAGCATTAACACCACCATCAAGGTTAATTAAATGATCAATGTCTTGCTGCATTAAATATTGAATCACATTCAAACTACGCACACCGTGATGGCAAATGATGACGCATTCATCGGCATCTTGAATCTGTTGCAGGTGATTGGGAATAGTAGACATCGGAATATTGATGCTATCTGCCAGTTGGCAAATGTCAAATTCCCAGGGTTCACGGACATCGATTAACAGCGGTGTCGAGTCAATGAGATATTCGGCTAGCTCGGTTGCTTGCATTCTTTGCATGAATTGGGTGCTACGGGTTAAATGGCTAATTTAGGTAGAGTTAGTGCAGGTAAGTCAGTTTCGAATAAGGATTCAGTTGTCCATTCATTGTTTGATACGCGAGTAATTAATAATGCCTGCATCGCTGGTGATTTGCCGGCAATAATAAATAACCGGCCACCGACAGCTAAAGCCTGCTTCAAATTATCTGGAACATGAGTAACCGAGCCAGTGACAGCGATCACGTTAAACGCCTGATTGTTGGCATATTCGAAGGCATTTGCATTTTTCAAGCTGACATTATCAATCGACAGTCGCTCAAAAACCGCAGCTGCGGTTTGTTGGCTGTCGGAATCAATGTCGAGAGACAATACCTGTTTGCCAAGTGTTGCCAAGCAGGCAGTGACATAACCAGAGCCGGTGCCAACTTCGAGAATGCTATCTTGTGGATTAACCAATAGTGCCTGCAACAGACGACCTTCAACCGTAGGTGGAAACATGGCGGTTGTCTCAGATAACGGAATCTGGCAATCGGCATAGGATAATCCCTTATACCGTTCGGGCACAAAGTCTTCACGATTGATTTGATCTATGGCTGACAGTACATTGCGATCCAGAACTTCCCAAGGACGAAGTTGCTGTTCGATCATATTAAATTTAGCGGCTGTGGCAGTATTCATCTTTTCTTTTCTTTTAGTTTATTCTGACTGAGTGGTGACATGAAAATCAAATTGAAGTGTCGCTATTTATTGAGTAGCTGTCAACGTCGATTGACCAGTTGTAACGGTTAACGTGGTTACCAATCGGCGGTTTCGTAGTTATGGGTAATTTCTTCTCCCTGCTTTATACGACGTAAAGCAACTACAGTGAGATCATCGTAGTAGCAAGCATTCGCCTTTTTTGCATGATTAATATATTTTAAATTGCAACTGACTTCAAAGCCCTCGGTTTCACTCAGCCATAGAACATAACTACCATCTTGCTGGCAGAGCTGACCTTCTAAGGTTCCTATTAGCATACCTTTTGGTATTTCAATTTGTGCGAACAACCCCTTTCCATGCAGTAAGCTATTGGCAACGTAGGTTAGTTTTGGAAAAGTTTTCATTTGCAACTTTGACTCTGAGGCTTTTGAGTGTATTATTTTATAAATAATAATAATTAAAAATGTAAGAAAAGGTGAGGGTATGCAAAAATCTAGTCCGATAGACAAGTCATCATGAATCGGTCCGGCAGTCGCTCATCTAGTTTTTGGGCAAGCTCATGGCTATGCAGTGCAGTAACATATTGAGCGAATTTGCCGTAATTGACATATCATTGCAAATGTAATGGTTGAAAATACGACTTAACTAGAAAATAAAATATTATGAAAAGAGCATTCTTACTGAGTACATTATTGATATCGACAACTACGTTTGCTGGTGGTTATCGAGTATCTCTTCAAGGGCAAAAAGCATTAGGTATGGGGCACGTTGGTGTATCTATGTCCGAAAGTTCTGAAGTTGTCTTTTTTAACCCCGCGGGTATGACACAGCTGTCTAGTGACCTTGCAATTACCGGCGGTTTTACGTTGGTTGATGCTAAAGTAGCTTATCAGAACACAACAACAAATAGCACCGCTGAAACCAATAACCCCACAGGAACACCCGTTAATTTTTACCTCACTAAAAAATATTCGGATAAAATATCATTTGGTTTTGGCGTCTACACCCCTTATGGAAACACCGTAGAATATCCTACCGACTGGGTCGGTTCTCACTTAGTCAATAATATCACTCTAAAAGCCATATATTTGCAACCAACAATCGCATACCAAATAACTGAGCAATATAGTATTGGTTTCGGGCCTACTTTTGTTAACGGCGAAGTTGAGTTCAACCGAAATTTATCATCGGCCTTGGTTGATGCTAACGGCAATCGTTCAAACCTGACGATTTCTGATTCGGGTATTACCGCAACTGGTTATAATATTGGTTTTTTTGCTAAACAAAATGATGTTTTTTCCTGGGGTGTCAGCTATCGCTCACAAGTGGATATGAAAGCAAGAGGCGGTAAAGCCGACTTTGAAAACATTCCATCCTCACAACAATCCGTATTTTCAGATACCACATTTAATGCTGACTTAGTCTTGCCGGCTGAACTCAACCTCGGCGTCTCTTATAAAATTTCAGACGACACCACATTAGCATTTGAAATAAATCGTGCTTTCTGGAATGAATATAAAACATTAACGGTTGATTTTGCCAACTCTGCGCCGACCTCGGTTAATGCGCGTAACTATAAAGATGCCGATACCTTTCGCTTTGGCCTTCAGAGTCAGTACAACAATGATTTAATTTTACGTACAGGCATTTACCTGGATAAGACGCCTGTTCAAGATGGCTATTTTGCGCCTGAAACACCCAGAAATGATGCTATTGGTTATACGCTTGGTGCTAGCTATCAGTTTAATAAACAATTAGAACTCGATTTCTCACTGTTAATTCTAAAGTTTAGGGAAACAGCCGCTTCATATGACCACATTATAAACAGTGATGGCTCAACCTCTTCTTTTGCAGGCTCTTATAAATCATC
>JBLILW010000227.1:0-3680 GCA_047638435.1 Urechidicola sp. | reverse complement strand
CCTCTAAAAAAACATCCTCTCAATTGCGTCTAGTGTTCATCTTATTGGGGTTGATTGTTCTATGGTCGCTGTGGCGGACTTATCAATCCATGGGAGTGACATTAGGCACTTCACTGAAAAATCTTCACGGTCAAATAGAAAAAATTGGAAATGGCGACTTTCATTCCATAATACCAGTAGAAGAGCCTATAGAAGGCAGCGTCATTGCCTTGCTATCAAAGGCACATCTTCGGCTTGCCAATTTTGAGAGAGAACGGAATCAAGCCGAACGGAAGTTGGAACGCATTGCTCATTACGACGTACTGACCAACTTGCCGAACCGTGTATTACTGGCAGACCGCTTAAGCCAAGCCATGGTGCAGTGTAATCGCCACAATCGGTCATTAGCCGTTGCATATCTGGACTTAGATGGCTTCAAAATCATTAATGACAAACATGGCCATCATGCTGGGGATGAACTACTCATCGCAGTGTCACAGCGCATGAAAGAGGCTTTAGGTGAAGGTGATTTGTTGGCCCGTGTTGGTGGTGATGAATTTATTGCTGTAGTTGTTTACCTAGAAAAGATTGAAGATAGTGAGCCTGTATTAGAATGGCTACTAAAGGCCGCTTCTGCCCCCGTTACTGTGGGTAATGCCGTTATGCAAGTGTCAGCGAGTATTGGTGTCACCCATTATCCTCAAGACGGTGTCGACGCAGACCAACTTATCCGTCACGCTGACCAGGCTATGTATGTCGCTAAGCAAGCAGGAAAAAACCGTTATCACTTGTTTGACACCGTACACGATAATTCGATCAAGATTCGGCGGGAAAGTATAGCCAATATTCGTTTCGCTTTGCAACGACGTGAGTTTGTGCTGCACTATCAACCCAAGGTGAATATGCATACTGGTGAAGTGATAGGCGCAGAAGCTTTAATCCGTTGGCAGCATCCTGATCGTGGTTTAGTCCCACCTTTAGATTTCTTACCGGTGATAGAAGGTCATGCCATTAGTCTTGAACTGGGTGAATGGGTCATAGACACTGCATTATCCCAAATAAGTCAATGGCGAAGCATCGGACTACAGCTCTCTATCAGTGTCAACATTAGTGCCTATCAATTACAACAAGATAACTTTGTGTCTTGTTTAGAAGGGTTGTTGGCGGCCCATCCTGAAGTTAACCCGCGTTACTTAGAATTAGAAATACTGGAAACCAGTGCGTTAAGTGATATCGGCCAAGTGTTTGCCACCATGAATGCTTGTTATAATCTAGGTGTGCGTTTTGCCTTAGATGACTTTGGTACAGGGTATTCATCACTGACCTACCTCAGGCGCCTGCCAGCGCACTTGATTAAAATTGACCAGAGTTTCGTGCGTGACATGTTGGAAGAGGCAGACGATTTTGCGATTGTCGAAGGGGTCGTAGGATTAGCTAAGGCATTTCAACGTGAAGTGATTGCTGAGGGTGTAGAAACTATCGCGCATGGCGTAGCACTGTTGCAACTGGGTTGTGAATTGGGGCAGGGTTATGGTATTGCTCGACCTATGCCTGCTGGCGATATTCCAGAATGGATATCAAGCTGGAAAGTGGATGATTCTTGGCAGGCACAAAGTCCCATTAAAGCTAAATGAACTGGACCTTGGGCCCCTGACCGGATGCGCCCTTGCATCAGTCGGATACGGTGGCTATGGTACTCAACCGCCAATATTACATGCCATTAAAAACAATCGCTATATCAACAGGCTGGGTAAAAACACCTAAAGTAAGCAAGTGCATAAAATTATTCAACGCTGGCCATTGAAGGTAGCACTAAAATCTACCGGTATTGCTGACTTCTTAACTTAAAAGTCTAAATAATCCACTCAAATGTACCACAAGAAATTTTCCTGAATAGTTATCAAAAAGTCGTCTGTTCATACATTATCGCCTGTGAAAGCACTTGGTAGAACAACTAACATTATGCCAACGAATGTTACGTTGATTGATTGAGAGCTTGAAGGGGCGTCAATTCATACAATTAAATAATCGAAACATGATCTGCCTTAACTGATCAAACGTATAAACTTGTATGCGAGTGCTGAAAATAAATATCAGCGCATTTTTCAACTATCACTTTCAAATACCTCGGAATATATCTTGAACTCATCGTTACCAAAGGCGGCTCTAAAATGGGTATGGCGTAGTTTAATTGTTGCGTCCTTGGTATTAACTCTAAGCGCCTGTTCGGTATTCGGCATCCGTAGTGCAGAAGAAGCCAGCTATATTGTTCTTGATAATCAAGGTGACTTTCAACTTCGCGAATATGCTGGGTTTGTGGTCGCCCAAACCATCATTAATGCCGAATTCGATGAGGCTGGCAGCCAGGCCTTCAAACGGCTTTTTGGCTATATTTCGGGTGAAAACGAGGGTAGTCGAAAAATTGCGATGACAGCACCAGTGATGGCCAGAGAGGATGATCGTGTCAAAGGTGAGTCGATCGCGATGACTGCGCCAGTAATCGTTGATCAGAACGCTGAGGGTTGGCGCTTTGCTTTTGTGCTGCCTGCAAGCTACAACCTGGACAGTGCGCCCCTACCGACTAACCCGAGTGTCATATTGTTTGAAATTAAACCCCAACGGGTGGCAACGCTACGGTTCAGTGGTTTGCTGAATGAGCATGATTTTCGCGATAATGCCACAAGGCTGCGAACATGGATGTCGATCAATAATCTAAAACCTGCTTCTTCAGCTCGAGTCGCTGGTTTCGACCCACCTTGGGCACTGCCTTTTATGCGGCGTAACGAGGTTATGATCGATGTTTCATCATAAGATAATAATCACCACAATAGCGCTGCAAACTAGAGAAAGTAGTCATCAACCAAACAAGCGTATCCTTAACCGCGTGACATTATGGCTTATTGTCAGCGGCATGATGATCTTTCTTGTCAGTAATATGGCAATGGCGCAAACAGATAAACTAAGTGACCAAGGTCGAAAGCGAGTCCCGTCCGAGGGTTTCTTGTACGGCATCGCCCTTATTTATAGTGATGAGATTTATAAAGGTGTCGACAACAGTGTGAATTTATTGCCCATAATTGGTTATCGTGGTGACAGACTCAAAGTATTTGGACCTTTGGTGAGCTATACGCTTACTCAGGCAGGACCTTTCGAATTATTGGCGCTACTAAAGCCACGTTTCGATGGATTTGACGACTCAGATAGTATTATTTACCAGGGCATGTCAAAGAGACGGTCTTCGATTGATATCGGCCTTGGCATGAACTATGAAATAAATCACTGGAAATTCAAAGTGTCAGGAACACGTGACCTACTAGATCGATCAGATGGTTCAGAATTGATCACGAAAATAGGTAAGATTTTTCGGGTTGGACCACTGTCTATCGAGCCCAACATTGGCTTGAACTATCTCGATAGCAATCATGTCGATTACTACTATGGCGTTAGACAGTCGGAAGCAGCTGTTAATCGGGCGCAATATTTTGGTAATTCGGCACTCAATACCACACTAGGCATCAACCTTGCCACACCGATATTTTTGGGTGGTTTTAGTCGTCTCGGTATCGAGCACACCTGGTTTGATACTAGTATTGCCAACAGTCCTTTAACCGATGCTGATACAAGCTTGAAATTTACATATTCCTTTAACAAATTTTTCTAATCATCAACAGTATGGCTAAAAGTGCAGTCATATAAGAGTT
>JBLILW010000226.1:0-3731 GCA_047638435.1 Urechidicola sp. | reverse complement strand
TCACTGGCCCACCCTGTGAAAAGATAGCGTCGCTTTCTAAACGTAATTGATACGTACGGCCGTCACCAAGAACCTTCAATCGAATACCCGAAAAGTCAGACAATTCAAAGTTAGTGCGAAAGTAGACGGATGAAAATCCACCATTATTCTCTAATGAGAGTTCACCATTAAACAACATGCCTCCTTCTACAAAACTGGAGCTGCCCTTAGAAACACCTCCCATCACGCCATCATTGCTCGAGCGCCATTCCACATTGGCAGTTTCACCTGTAAATTCAAAGAGTATTTTCATTGGCGTGTGATCTTTTCCATGTAAGATTGGAGCCATTACAGCAAAAGCGATAAAGCAAATGATAGCCATTGAAGTTTGCTTCAAACCAGTGATGGATATCGGTATCGTTTTCATCAACTTATGTAGAAGGTAATCATTATTTTCTCTGCGCGGACATCAATAAAAATTTTGATGTCGCACTTTTTACACTGAGCCTAAATCTGCAGTAAAATAACTCAAAGCCCAAGTGGCGTTTTGACTTGGTATAGCCGTTGTTAAACAGACAAGGGCATTACTCGCTAAGCGGCTTCTGAATTGAGTTAACCATTTCCAGTATCGCATCTAATCGCTTTTGGGGCTGTCTCATTTCTAATAAGTCTTGTTTGTTCTCTGCAGGCATACTAATCAAACAGTTCACCAAAAAGCTAAACTCAACCGGTGACATATTTTTCCAATGATCCCCAGTTAGCATTTTTTGAGCTTCATCATTACCATGGCTGATGGTCAATAATCGCTGCATGATCTTTTCATGACTTTGTCTTAATAGCCCGACTAAGTCGTCATTCTCGAGAAATTCATCTTCATAGGGCTCACAAGCCCATATGTTAAAGGGCAAGGTCTGCCGCTCTTGTTGTAACTGCAGTCTAATCTCGAAGTTAACCATTATTGCCATGCGGCCGTCATCCATCTCCTCAAGTAGCTCCACCGTTCCAGCAGAAAAAACAGCGCACGGCTTGTAAGTAGATTGATTGCTGTTGAGTACTTCTTCCTGAGTTTGATCTCTAATATTGGCATGAACCACTTTTTCAGTATGACAAACTCCCATCATCACATTGTTATCAATACAGTATTTCACCATTTTTCGATAACGGGGTTCAAAAACATGTAACGGCGTTGGTACACCAGGAAAATTAACCGCATTGGGTATGGGAAAAAGCGCAACTTCTATCATAAGGTCAAAACTTAGTTAATAGGTGAATGAATTAATGACTGTTATAGGCCAGCATAACTTTACCGGTTTTTTATTTCAGCGGACTAACACGTCGCAACTAATCCACATTTAATATGGCTGGCAGAAGGTCAGTTACCTTCACCAAGAATAATGGGGTTTTGCTTCTATTATAAATGAATATTAATTTGCCGATATTGTTTGCCAAAAGCAATGTTATTTTTTGTTATTGTGTTTCCATCTCCAAACTCTCTGATTACTAAATGACTTTTAATTTCTCGAATTCAATACAAAATAACACCTTTGTTAGTGAATTTAAAATCTTTGTAACTATGCCTTTAATCCTTTTAAATCATAATGCCTAGCTTGTTCCGTTTTAATGACACTGGACAACCTTCGGAGGCTTTAAAAGATTCGACGCCTTACAATTGAGAATAAAGCATGTATCTAGTGTAGCAGGGGCCACCCATCAACTTAAGCAGGTGCGGCTGAAAGCGTTGGATCAAAATTTCATCGAAGGTGTTGGTTTAATAATAGTCCCTTTAATTTATGACAGAGATATCCTTCGGTGGAATTGAATTCATTTACTGGATCTAAATGGTTAAAAATAATTAAGATCACGTCAATTGATTCTCAAAAAAGCTAACTTGATTGAACGCGCCTGGTGCTATCGCGCATACTAAGTGACACTTCAACACAGTATTTTTTTTGTTCCTTTTCGGGACTGTTTTCCTCACCGTTAAGTAGTCGGATAATGAGTCCTGCGGCGACACGGCCGACCTCAGCAGGGTCGACTTTTACTGTAGTGATGGACGGCACGGCGTAGCGCGATACTTCGAAGTTACCAAATCCGGCGACGCCTACATCATTCGGCACCTGGATACCTTGCTCTCGAAGTGCGGTTAATACGCCAAATGCCGGTGAATCGGATACACAGAAAACGCAGTCAATGTCGTCGTAGTACTGCTTTAAGTTCATTCCGATGTGATAACCATCTTTGATGGACATAGGGGGCTCGCCAAAACGAATCATTCGATGCGCTGATAGTCCGGCATCTTCCATCGCTTTGGTAAAGCCGTGGCGCCGCGCGGCACCGCGAGTCCATTCATCGTTGGTTTCACATAGGAAAGCAATTCTTTGATATCCAAGCTGAATCAGCTTTTCGGTCATATCGTAGGATGCCTGTTTGTTCGAAAATCCGACGGTATAACCAATGGGTTGGGGCGGTGTTTCCCAAAGTTCTAACACTGGAATCTGTGCCTGCTTTAATAGTTTAATGGTTCGCTGCGTATGTCCATCAAAAGGCAAGGCGATGGCCTCGGGCCGACGTTTCAGCATGCTTTCAACCAGCTTTTCTTCGCGTGTTGTTGAATAGTCTGTGTGGCCCAGCAAAATTTGCATGCCGGTGGTTTCGATTGTTTCCGTTAATGCCTGCACCATCTTTGCGTAATGCACATTATTCAGCGAAGGTACCAAGGTTGCGACAAAGCCAGAGCGTTTTGTACTCAGACTACCTGCCATCTGGTCCGGTACGTAGTTCATCTCGTGGACGATATCGAGTATACGTTTACGCGTCACATCAGACACTGAGCTATCTTTGCGTAGTGCCCTGGAAACGGTCATGCGAGACACGCCTGCAGCCTTGGCGACATCTTTCATCGTGATAGGGTTGTGTTTACTGCGCTGGTTCATAAGGCATGTAGCGTGTCATAGAAATACCATTGATTGCTCATCCCTAACAGCTAACTGATTAGTGCCAGACATTATTCAGTTATATGCCGCGAAACCGATCAAGCCAGGCGAGGCCCGATTCGACGGATTGTCCACGGGGTTTATATTCGGCACCAATGTAGCCTGTGTAGCCCTGCTGTTCAAGAATACCAAGCACAAAGGGGAAGTTTATTTCACCTTCGTCTGGCTCGCCGCGATCGTGCACTGCTGCTATTTGTACGTGTCCAATATAATCAAAGTTTTTTTGTAATAGCGTCGCCAAGTCGCCATGCACGATTTGCATATGAAAAAAATCGAACATTATCTTTAAGTTGTTTTCGCCTACTGCATCGATTGTGGCGACAGCCTGATCTATGCGGCTGAGGTGATAGTTAGGTACCGACCGAGGGTTGAGTGGTTCGATGATGATGGTCTTATCCTCGAGTGCTGCCTTTGTACAAGCGTATCGTAGGTTGTCTTGATACACCTTTTCGGCCTCAGCCGTACCACCAGTGAGACCTGCGACTACATGAATATTTGAAGCGCCGATGGCGATAGCATAATCAATCGCCTGATCGATGTATTGGCGCGCAAGCTGTTCCTGTCCTGGCACGGCGGCAAGGCCAATATCATCCGATCCAGCAGCGCCTATGGCCGTGTTTAATCCCACCATGGGCAATCCAGACAATTTTAAAGCAGCGGCAATGTCAGATGCTGGACAGTCATAAGGCATATGACATTCTACAGCATCGAAGCCTGCTCGTTGCGCCGCTGCTATCCTTTCGGGCATTGGCAGGTGCA
>JBLILW010000225.1:0-3821 GCA_047638435.1 Urechidicola sp. | reverse complement strand
CAATTGCGGCCATATATATTTCATGCAGAACCAGACAAAAACCGCAAAGGCGATGCTCTGTCCTATTAATGTTGCATTGAAATTCATATTGCTATCCTCGTTCTAGTTTACTGTTCTAGTTTAATAATGGGCCAAGGGCCAATTATCCACCAACTACAGCGAACATGACGTACATAGACAGACCAACAGAAATCATTGGTACTGCGTCAACAAGACCCATGACGATGAAGAACTGTGTACGAAGCATTGGAATTAATTCTGGTTGACGCGCCGCGCCTTCTAGAAAACGACCACCAAGGATACCTATGCCTAATGCTGCGCCTAGTGCGCCAAAACTCATCATTAATGCACCGGCAATGTAAACAACTGCTGTACTCATTTCCATAATAATCTCCTACGATAGATATATTGTATGTTAAAAGTTAAAAAATTTAGTGTTCTTCAGTTTGTGATGCCATATCGAGATATACAATAGTTAGCGTCATAAAAATAAACGCCTGTAAAGTAATGATCAGAATATGAAATAACGCCCAACCTAATTGCAAAACGCCACCAAATAACCCCAGTGACCAGCTTCCGCCATACATCAACGCGATTAAGATGAAGATAACTTCACCAGCGTACATGTTACCGAAAAGTCGAAGGGCTAGTGATACGGGTTTTGCGATTAAAGTGACGCCTTCCAATATAAGATTGACCGGCATTAATATTTTTGGAAACGGGTGAAAAGCTAGCTCAGCAAAAAATCCACCAGCACCTTTCATTTTGATACTGTAGTAGATCACTAGGATAAATACGGATATTGACAAGCCAAAAGTAATGTTAGGGTCAGTACTAGGTACAACTTTAAGAAAAGGAATGCCCAATAGGCTAGCAAGGCCTGGGATGTGATCGATTGCCAACAGATCCATAAAGTTAAGCAAGAAAATCCACACAAATATAGTGAGCGCTAAAGGCGCGATTAATGGATTCTTACCGGTGAATGAACCGCGAACCGAACCATCGATAAACTCGATTATCATTTCAACAAAATTTTGCATACCGGTAGGTGCAACACCGACAGTGCCGCCAGCAGCTGCTTTTTTTGCAGCTTTACGAAAAACCCATAGGAATAAAATACCAAGACCAATTGAAAAAGCCATCGAGTCGACATTAATCGACCAGAAACCCATTTCTTTGATTTCTTCAGCACTATGAGCAATACCCCAATCACCACTAGACTTCTGGCCATACACAAGGTTGGTCAGATGGTGCTTGATGTATTCGCTTGAGTTTGCGTAACCAGACATCTTTGATCAATCGCCTTTTATCATTAACGGTACGACACAACTAGTTATTTGTATTAAACAAAAACCAGCAAACAAAACTGCAAAATTCCAGGTGTATTCTGCGCTTAAAATTAGCACGAACATCATAACGGTCATAAACCATTTGCCTAGCTGGGCTCTATACGCATAGGAGAGCCATTGCTGCGCAGAATATTCGTCGGTTTTTCTCGCCATGCGACTACTGATATAAGTCGCCGGAAGTAAACCTGACAAACATCCAACGAAGCCGGAAAAAACGACACCTGTATTCCAGATACCAAGTCCTACTAAAAACAAACAACCCGCGACATACTGAATTGCTAGAGCTTTATAAACCTGACTTTTCATAATGTGACAAAATCCAGAATTATAATCGGCGTCCCAGCCTTTAAATCGGCCGCAGAGTATAAGGAGAAGCTATCCAACAAGCAATCGTCAAATCAATTTAAATTCTTCATTAATGGTTAGAGATCGAAATGACTAAGAATACCTTCGAGCTCATCACTACTGTGAAAACTGATAATAAGATCGCCTGCACCCTTCTTTCGAGACTTAACCTGCACCCCCGCACCGAGCTTTTCACTGATTCTAGCTTCCAGCCTGACAATATCTGGGTCTTTAGTTAGGGGCGTTTCTACCGACTCTTGATCTTGACGGCTGAGTGTTTTTTTAACCAGTGCCTCTGTCTCTCGTACGGACAAACCTCGGTTGACTACGATAGTCGCAACCTCAATTTGATCATGCCGAATGAGCGCCAATAAAGCGCGGGCATGACCCATATCGAGCAAGCCACGATTCACCTGATCTTTGACAGGATCAGCCAAGTCTAACAGCCTTAATAGATTACTAACCGCCGCCCTAGATCGTCCGACAGAATCTGCAACTTGTTGATGCGTAAGGTCAAATTCCTCGATTAAGCGCATTAATGCCTGCGATTCTTCGAGCGGATTAAGGTCTTCGCGCTGAATATTTTCAATCAACGCTATTGCTGCCGCCGACTTGCTGTCTAAATCCCGGATAACCACCGGTATTGTTTGCAAGCCCGCTAATTGCGCTGCTCGCCAACGCCGCTCACCGGCTATTAATTCATAATGGCCACCTTGGGGCCTTACAACTATCGGCTGGATAACACCCTGGGCTCTGATTGAGTCTGCCAGTTCCTGTAGTGCTTGCTCATCAAAATGTTGGCGTGGCTGGTACTTGCCTCGTTGAATCTGATCGACGCCTAGCTCACTTATGCCAGTCGCCCTGTCTTCTTCACTGACTTCCGTTACCTGTTCGAAATTACCGATTAACGAACCAAGCCCTCTTCCTAATCTCTTTTTTTTCATAGTCACTATTAATTTACGCCACTATTAGTTGATATAGTGGCTTTGCTTGGCATCGCGCCGCAAAACCTCGCCTGCCAGAGCAAGATAAGCCATCGAGCCGCGGGATGTTTTATCGTACTGCATGATCGGCTGACCATAGCTTGGGGCTTCTGCCAACCGTACATTACGTGGAATTATGGTTCGATAGACACGGTCACCAAAATGTTCAACCAATTCGCTAGACACATCATTCGACAAATTGTTACGAGGGTCATACATGGTTCTCAACAACCCTTCTAACTTTATATTGGGATTAACACTCAATCGAATTTGTTCGATTGTATCGAGCAACGAAGACAATCCTTCAAGCGCATAGTATTCACATTGCATGGGAATCAACACACCACTTGATGCCACTAATGCGTTGACGGTCAGCATGTTAAGTGAAGGAGGGCAATCAATTAGAATATAGTCATAATCGACGATTACTTTCTCTAGCGCTAGCTGTAGTTGCTTTTCACGACCGATGCGAGTGACAAGCTGCACTTCTGCAGCGGTTAAGTCGGCATTCGCTGGCAATACATCAAAACCACTTCCTGGCACATGGATTACTGCCTCAGAAACCGTTGCATCACCCAGTAACACGTCGCAAACGCTGAGGTCAAGGTTCTGTTTATCGACACCACTGCCCATTGTTGCATTACCTTGCGGATCCATATCGATGAGTAGAACTCTGCGCTTTGTTGCAGCCAAAGCCGCCGCCAAATTCACCGTTGTTGTCGTTTTACCGACACCGCCTTTTTGGTTCGCTATAGTGATTACTTTAGTCATATTATGATGGTCTCACAATGACAAGGCTGCGTTTTTCCGCAATACCCGGAACGCGTAATTCTATTTCCTCAATAGAAGACGCCTGTATTTGATGCTTTATAGTATCCAATGCCTTTAATTCCTGAGGGTCAAGCCCAGTTTTCATAGTCACTAACAGAGTATCTGCCTGCCTTAAATGAGCCACGCTGTCGGCGAAATCACCTAGCGAGGCATAAGCACGACTAACAATAATATCGAGAGGCTGCTGGGCAGTGTAATCTTGAACCCGAGACTGCACAACCTTCGCATTGCTAACTTTACATACCGCAAGCGCTTGCTGAATAAACCGAGTTTTTTTACCATTACTATCAAGCAAGGTCCAATTTGAATCGGG
>JBLILW010000224.1:0-3822 GCA_047638435.1 Urechidicola sp. | reverse complement strand
GTCGAGTGGAGTCTTACCGGCCTCTCGGCTTAAAATTGCGAATAGCTCGCCAAAATTTTCCTCAAATAAATCTGACGCCTTAACTAGTATGGCCGCACGCTCTGCAGCCGATGCTTGCCAACTGGTCGCTTGAGCCAGTGCAGTTTCGACATCATCCAGAGTGGCCTGAACCACCTCTCCTACCTGATCAGAGGGCAACGATGGATTAATAACCAAGAGTGCTTTTGATCTGCTCAATTTTCCTGCAATCAAAGGACCCACTAACCATTGTCTGGATTGGTATGAATGACGAGCACTTTCAATAGCGGCCAAGTCATTGCTATCATGCAAATCCCAACCTTTGGAGTTTCGGCGCTCTGGTTGGTACAGTTTAAATGGATGCACAACAGCCTGGTTTTCAAAGCTGTCAGTCAGTTTTGAAAACGGGTCTGCTGCCACTTCCGATGGTGGAACGTTTTCATCAACAATTTGATTGACAAAAGAGCTGTTCGCACCATTTTCAAGTAGGCGTCGTACTAGATAAGCGAGTAAATCGCGATGTGCCCCGACTGGCGCATAAATTCGACAACGTGTTTTTTCCTCAATGAGTACATTGTCGTGCAACGCGTCTCCCATGCCATGCAATCGTTGGAATTCAAATGCATCGATATCATCAGCCATCTCAATAATCGCAGCCACGGTATGGGCATTGTGGGTCGCAAATTGAGGGTAAATACGATCCGTCAGCAACAATAGGCTTTGTGCGCAGCAAATGTATGAGACGTCTGTTGCAGCCTTTTGAGTAAAAACTGGGAACCCTGATAGGCCTTCAACTTGCGAACGCTTTATTTCGGTATCCCAGTAGGCACCTTTGACTAATCTCACCATTATTTTTCTATCGTGTTTTTGAGCCAATGCATACAACCATTCGATAACGTCAGCGGCTCGTTTACCATAAGCCTGAACGACGACACCAAAGCCATCCCAGCCAGCGAGAGAGGCATCAGATAGGACAGCCTCGATCACATCGAGAGATAATTCCAATCGGTCGGACTCTTCAGCGTCGATATTCAAGCCCATGCCCGCCGCTCTCGCTTGTTGAGCTAATGCTAACGTACTGCGGACGAGTTCAGTCATCACTCGTTTTGATTGCCCCACTTCATATCGGGGATGCAAAGCGGATAATTTGATCGAAATACCAGGATTTTGACGAATATCATCCGAGGTACAAAATGGTGCTAGTTCTGCAATTGCATTTTTATAGGCCGAAAAATACGCGCGCGCATCCTTCGCTGTTAATGCCGCTTCACCTAGCATGTCGTAAGAATAGGTGTAACCTTTGTTCTGTCTTTTTTGCCCACGTTTAACCGCTTCATTAATGGTTTCGCCTAATACAAATTGATGACCTAGCTCCTTCATTGCGCGAGCGACAGCGGTTCGGATTACTGGCTCACCAACTCGTTTTACTGCATCTTTAAGTACCGCCGCTACGCCCTGACCATCCTTAAGCATCTTACCAGTTAACATCAACGCCCAGGTCGAAGCATTCACCAAGGATGAACTTGACCGACCCAAATGTTCGCCCCAGGACGAGGGTGCGATTTTATCTTCGATCAATTCGTTGATAGTGTGCGAATCAGGTACCCGTAATAGTGCTTCCGCCAGGCACATTAGTGCTACACCTTCGTCCGTCGATAAACCATACTCAGCTAGAAATACCTCCATCAACCCCAGTTTATCACCTGAGCGAATCGTCTTAACCAGCCTCGCTGCACGAGTACAGATCCGGTTACGAGTCAGAGACGATACTTCAAATTTTTGCTGTAACTCGGTCAGTATTAAATGTTCATCCCGAATGTGGTTTTGTTGAATTCGTTCTCGTACAGATTTAAGTGCTGCCATGAGTTTATTCCCTTGAATATTGGTAGTATTAAGGTACCCTAAATTGACTAGGCAATATTCCTGTTATATTGAATTGAGTCGAACTTAAAACTTATTTTTTCTTGATTATGGGGAAATAAACTCAACATGACAATGAATTACGGGCATTTAACCCAAACCGATTACAAACTACTGGAAATACTGGGTCGTGATGGACGCATACCCGTGACTGAACTAGCAAAGCAGGTAGGCATGTCAAAATCAGCCTGCCAGGTGAGATTAAAAAGACTTCAAACAGAAGGCTATATTTTAGGGTTTCGGGCCATACTCGAACCAACCAAATTAGGCAAGGATCACATTGCATTTGTAGAAGTTAAACTCATCGATACAACCGAATCGGCACTGAACGCTTTTAATGCAGCTGTGTTAGGGGTGACCGAAATCGAACAATGTCACATGATAGCGGGCGCCTTTGATTACCTTTTGAAGGTAAGAACCAGCCACATGAAAAGTTATCGCTATGTACTCGGCGAAGTCATTAGCACCCTGCCCTTTGTTAGCAGCACCTCAACTCATGTATCGATGGAGGCGATAAAAGATGACGTGTTTTAAATGGATGAAAATAGCGCATACAACAACTCCACCAGGCTCGTCAGGCGACCCATTTTTACTATTCGAACCTGAAACAATATTTACTGCCCGTAAAGACATTAAGATCTTGTGGCTAAATAAACAGCAAAAATAACCAGCATAGCCCCACATACTTGAACCCAGTCTAAATATTCACTTAGTATGGCTGCAGCTGCAATTATGGCGACGATAGGTTCCACATTATAAATGAGTGATGCTCGGCTAGCGCTAATAAAGCGCATCGATAAAGCATACCCCCAGAACCCGACAATATAAAAAAAGCTACCCGCCGCAAGTGCAATCCATGAGATTTGCGTCTCTGGCAATGCCAACCCGCCAAACAATGGCAGGATCAAAAAAATTAAGGGTAGTCCGCCACTATTGCTCCAAAAAAGCAGTGTTATTTCATTCACATCGCGTCTGGCGTACTGCACAGACAGCATTAATAGTGTAATGCTTATACAGGCCATAGCAGCAAAGGTTATACCACGCCAGTCAAGCTCACCAATAGAAGGGGCTAGCACCAAACCCAAACCCATGAAAGCCAACAAACAGACTACGATGTGCAAAGTTGACAATTTTTGTCGGTTTAGCAGCGCTTCGATGAAAATCACCAAAGCTGGATAGATATACAGGATCAAAAGTGCCAGTGCGACCGGAATGTATTGCACTGCACTCAAGATGCAAATACCCAGGCCAAGATTACTGACCACAGTTAAAGCGACTGGAATAATGGCTTTTTGAGGAACCCGCCAGCCACGCTTTAAAAGAAACACTAAGGGTGTGATGAATAATATTATGGCAATGGTACGAACCAGAGCAAAGGAAATGGCATTGCTACCACCCTGATAAGATAGTGCCGCAAAAACAGGCATTAACCCAAACGAAGCGGCTGAAACCAGAACAGTCACGATACCAAAAAAACGTCCAGGTGGGTTTGATTCAGCCGTTAAGGAATGGGTATCGGTCATGATGCAGCAGCATAATGACCCTCTATATGAATAGCTAGCAGAATTATCCTGAAATGGTTTTTATAGCTTCGCTTGGCATAAAACCAGCTATACAGGCAATTGTCTCAGAACTACCTGTATAGCACTGCCTGTATGTGAATAGCTACCTGGATAGCGATACAAAAAAGATCCAACTAACGATCCTATGCAACCTTTATCAAGCGTTCCTGGCTGGCAAGATATTCATCATAACTACCTTGAAAGTCGATTAATTTTTGGTCTTTTACTTCGACTATACGAGTCGCTAGCGATGATACAAATTCGCGGTCATGGCTAACGAAAATGACGGTACCGTTGTACTTCGACAGCGCCTGGTTGAGTG
>JBLILW010000223.1:0-3848 GCA_047638435.1 Urechidicola sp. | reverse complement strand
CGGTTCAGAACTTATTTAAGCTGTAACAGCATACTCTCTAAGGAGTTTCGACATAATCTTTTATGCTAACAGGGCGATCAGCTTCCATCACCAGCCCATAGCTCATTTTTTCAAATGTGCGTACGATCATGACGATACCAATCTCTTCATCGGGCAGCTTGACGCGGAAGTCAGGGTCTTCTTCTTCAAGGTCTCGAATGACTGAACCCACATGCTTTATACGAAGCAGGTTGCCCGTTTCGACACCATTACGCTTTCCAAGATTGAGCGCAACGGTCTGGTAGCGTCCGAGTTGGGATATCGCATTAACTAACGATACTATTTTACCCTGAACTTCGTGGGCAGGTGGCTTAGGAAAAAAGTCTCGCACAAAGTCAGTGTTATGAAGCGCAACCACGCGGTCATTGCGCAAAATCTCTCTCACCGAATTGGTGACTAAAAGTGTTGCTGGATCACCACGTTTTAATAATTTTGTTTCGCCAACATAGATCGCTTCGTATCCCAGTAGCTCGCCAGTGTCGGGATCTTTTAACGGTTTGTTGGGTCTAAATAATTGATATTGACCATCGCCTGATGATGTGTCTAGTTTTCTAACATAAAGCGTATCGTCAGTACTGTTAGCCAAGTGGTTATCGATGCTCGAAATAACATAGGCTGAATTGTCTAATACATCTTTATCAATAATGAGTGGCCGTGATAACAAGTGTCTGATCGACTCGATAGGGATAGAAGGAATGCTAGCGTCTATGGGCTTTGAACGTACTCGAGGCGACAATTTAACAATTTTTAGACCAGAAGCGAGGATCTTGCCGTCTTCTCCGCGTTGCTGTATTTGTATACGTTTTTGACCGTCTATATAAACAATAGTGAGAATATCGCTTGGAAAAATTAGATGCGGGTTTTCAACTTGGGGGTTTTTGAACCAAATTTCAGGCCAATGCCAAGGATCTCGTAAAAAGTGTGAGGAAATATCCCACAAGGTGTCTCCTTTTTGTACAATGTAGGTCTCAGGGTATTCTGGTTCGTAGACAATGGTTTTAGCTGGTTCGGGTTCTGTGATGTTGGCTTTTACTGCCGTGACGTCAGCAGCTTTCGGATTTTGCTCTATAATAGAAAAGGGCGCGGCTATGTCGGCGCAGGCATTTAATAGCAGAACGCCACAGAACAATATAAATCCATTTGCTAGCTGTCTTTTGGCAAGAATAGACATATAAACCCCTGAAAATTTGGTACCAAGTTGATTGATTGTAGTTAAAATCTAGCCGACCACAACTTTTTAATGGCTGATATTCTCATATAATCATTAACTTGGAACGACTACTTGTAAACCTTCTCGAAGTTTAAAAGCATGGCTGTATTAAATATTTTACATTTTCCTGACCCAAAACTTCGTACAGTTGCGAAGTCTGTGACATTGTTTGACGATGAGCTCAAGCAATTTGTTAGTGATATGTTCGAAACGATGTACGAAGCACCAGGTATTGGTTTAGCCGCTAGTCAGGTTGATCGACACATTCGATTGCTAGTAATTGACGTGTCAGATAAAAGCGATGCGCCCAGATGCTTTATTAATCCTGAAATTGTAAAGTCAGATGGCGAAAGTTGTATTGATGAGGGCTGTCTATCGATACCTGGCTATTATGAGCCGGTAACGAGAGCGGATCACGTTTTAGTGCGGGCGCAGGATGTTAACGGTGATACTTTCGAAGTAGAGGCAGAGGGTTTGGAGGCTGTTTGTATACAGCATGAAATGGACCACTTGTTGGGTAAATTATTTGTTGATTACCTGTCACCGTTAAAGCGCAATCGGATTCGATCGAAGTTATTGAAACTAAAGAAACAAGCTTAATCATCCCTCTTATCCATTCATTAGGTCTGGTAACCGATAACTAAACTTGGTCATCGGCAGGGTTAAGTCTCAACAAGAAATCATATGATGAAAATAATTTATGCCGGTACGCCAGATTTTGCGGTGCCCGCTTTAGAGTCTCTGGTAAAGTCAGAACATGCTGTAGTTGCGGTTTATACCCAACCCGACAGACCGGCAGGCCGTGGTAGAAAGCTTCAGAAAAGCGCCGTCAAACAATGCGCGTTATCTCACGATATACCGGTATATCAACCCCATTCGTTCAAAGATCCAATTGAGCTAAAGCAGTTCGTCGAACTAGGGGCTGATCTGATGATAGTGGCAGCTTATGGTTTGATTTTGCCGATCTCGATATTGAATGCGCCTCGGCTAGGTTGTATTAATATTCATGGTTCGATATTGCCGCGTTGGCGAGGTGCGGCACCCATACAACGTGCTATTCTGGCGGGTGATTCTTCGACCGGAGTGACGATTATGCAAATGGACAGGGGTCTTGATACTGGCGGCATGATTTCAAAACAAATCTTATCCATTGACTCAGGCTGGACTTCATTTGATTTAGATGAGCAGTTGAAGCAATTAGGCGCTGATTTGCTCATTAAAACTTTGCCTGTAATTGAGTCCGGTCAAATCGAGCCAGAAGCTCAAAATGAGTCGCTGGCCAATTATGCAAACAAGCTGAGTAAGGCTGAGGCAAAAGTTGATTGGCATAACAGTGCAGCGCAAATAGCCCGAGAAATCAAAGCCTTCATACCCTGGCCGGTGAGCTATACCCATCTAGACGGAAAACTGGTTCGAGTTTGGCAAGCCAGTGTCGTTACTACGCGCACGGTTGGAGAGCCGGGAGATGTGCTTGATCATAACAAAGGCGGTGTTTCTGTAAGCTGTGGTGACGGTGTGCTGTGTATCGAAGAATTGCAGTTTGAGGGTAAAAACCGATGTACCGCCGCCCAAGCATTTAATGGTAGAAACCTCACTGGGAGTCAGTTTTTGTGAATAGTCGAGTTGATGTCAATCGCACCACTAATCGTAGCCATAGTCCAAGGCTGCTGGCGCTCCAATCATTACTGCTGGTCATTGGTAAGGGGCGCTCACTGGATGACGCGCTAGCAAATGTACTGGCCAAATTTCCTGATTTAGATGGACGAGACATTGCATTATGCCGAGAACTTGCCAATGGCGTATGTCGCTACTATTACGCCTTACAGCATTTGCTCAAGCCGCGATTACGCAAGGCGTTTAAATCGAAGGATCTTGACTTGGAAGTTATCTTACTGATTGGCATGTACCAATTATTGATGATGCGGGTGGATGATCACGCGGCGGTGAACGAATCAGTCAAGCTAACCCTGCATCAGAAAAAAAGTTGGGCGAAAGGATTGGTCAACGGCCTATTGCGCCAGTTGATTCGTGATGAAGTGACTATCGAGTCACTCTCGGCTGACATTTCCTACCCTGAGTGGATAAACCTTAAGCTAGCCGCCGATTGGCCTGAGCCCAGTGCTGACATTCTGCAAGCCGGTAACCAGCGAGCACCGATGACGTTGCGGGTCGACTTAAATCAGAGAACGCGAGAGCAGCAAATTGAGATAATGCGAGAACAAGACATCGTCTCAGATGTCCATCCGGAGGTCGAAACTGCGATCGTGTTGGAGAAACCTTGTCCTGTAGCTAAGATAGATGGCTTTGAATCGGGTGTGGTCAGCGTTCAGGATGCAGCTGCGCAATTGGCTGCCGATTTACTCGATTGTAAGCCAGGGATGCGTGTGTTGGATGCCTGCGCCGCACCAGGTGGAAAGTCTGCACATATATTGCAAGCTTGTGAGAAGGTGACTTTGGTTGCGATTGATAAGGATGAGTCTCGATTGGCACTCATAGATCAAAACTTACAACGCATTGGTCGTCAGGCAAATGCTCGGCAGGTGCAGCTGAAACGCGGCAACGCAACTGAGCCAGGTGAGTGGCATGACGGTGAGTTATT
>JBLILW010000222.1:0-3868 GCA_047638435.1 Urechidicola sp. | reverse complement strand
CGAACTGGGATATGGGATCCATTTTAAGGTCACTTCGTGCTAACCCTCGCGCCATGAATTGCTCACGGAGCTCACTCGTTATTTTCATTATAATCACTCGGTTCTAAAACATTATTAATAAATCTTCGCTTGTACCAACCAACTGACTTGAGTCGACTGTTGGTCAAAGAGTGGTTGTGGAAAGTAATGTTACTGACTGACAAATATGCTGAAAGCTGTTTTGCGCTTTATCTGAAACATGCCGCGCTCGGAGATAATCATGTGTTAACCCGAGTTCGTTGTAACACTCAGCATACACATCAGCAGCACAGAGCCTTTCTATATAGAGCTTGGCATCATCACGTAACGGGTCAATATCCGCCGAAAATGCAATTGTCGGAGGCAAGCCATTAAAATGATCACTTACCAGAGGATAAAATTCAGGGTCACGAGAAGCGGTCTCAACGTTATCACAACGCATTTTTCGATAATAAAGAATATCTGCCGTGGTTAACAAAGGTACCACAGCGTTCGTCGCGTAGGAGCCTAGATCGAACAAATCTCCCCCAAGTTCAGGATAAACCAGCACCTGCCCGAACGGTTTCCGACTCACATTTTTAAGTCGATGGCTTAATCCAGCGGCCAAAGTAGCGCCAGCCGATATGCCAACCAAGACTGAATTCGGTTGCCAACAAACATCAAAAGCATCGGCGACATCATCAAGATGAACAGGGTGTTTATATTCCGGTGCCAGTCGATAATCGATAGAAATAGCATCCAAACCTGTTTTGCCACAAAGCTCGGCACAAATATCGTCGTGAGAGTCAAGATCACCTAAAATAAAACCACCACCGTGTATAAAAATTATTTGCCCATAAGCAACAGCCTCAGCTAAGGTATTTCGATATCGGCGAATGGGTATTGGTCCATGGCGGCCAGTCACAACATCATCTGATGATTCAACACCAACCGGATAGGCTGAGAAAAAATGACGGCAGGCTGCGTTAGAGTTAATCCGCTGTTGTTCGATGCTGGTATCTGTCGAGAGGTTGCCCGATACCTGCATCATAGTGTCAATAAATAGTTGCACTTCACTATCGATTTCAAAATAGGCCATTAGAACCTCGGTTTCAGGATAAATACGTCCTGATTAAATTATAGATTTTAGGTACTAATTAGCAATGTAATACGGGCTTGCCCGAAATATAGCTCATCTCAGATACCCCTGTTCATGATGATCTTTAAACTGGCAGTCTGAAACCAGTTAATTATTAATGATTCCACTAATATAAAGAATTAGATTGATAGGTCCAAATTTTAAACCATGGAATTTAGCCGCAAATCGTCCACCTTTATCAATGACATGAGTCACCACACCCTTTGTCTCCTGATCATTCTCAACCAATTCGGCGCGAATATTATAAGCTTCGACTAGCGTTCTTGTGGTGGCTACGTTTGCATCTTTAGATGCCTTCAAGAATAGCCAGTTGATTGCTCCAAAACCATGTGTCTGAGCGTAGTTTTTCATTGCATCCTGCGCATCGTCTGTTGGGTCAGCACTAATAGTAATAAATTGAACATCAACCTTGAGTGGCGTTATGTTAACTTTTTGCTGAATGTCGGCAATTACTGCAGCCTGTCGTTCACAGCCATTTTGACAATGCGTAGACGTAAAGTTAAGCACTACCACCTTATTTTTAAAATCAGACAACCTGACTTTATTACCTTTAGCGTCTATCAGCTCAAAAGGTGGTGCGCTTGGTAAATCAATCACTTGGAAGTAAGGCTCATGCGCTTTCATATAAACGTCAATATTGCCCTTTGGATGATCAGCGTAGGCAGGTACGATTCCCATTAACATGAACACAGTGCTTAATATTAAGATCCTTACAGGCATAATCTATCCTTTAATTATTTGGTATTAAGTTGTTTTTTTGATGCTTGATTCACATCCTTATTGTCGCTGGACTATTACATTCAGTAAACTAAAAAGTTCCCCCAATTTTTTTAATTTGAGGCTTACCTTAGTAGAACTCTTTAACTTTATAATATTGTACTGCTTGCCGCAGAAAAAGTTTAGTCGATAAATATTGGCAGGTTGTTCATTAACAACTCATCCAAAATAGCGCGTCACAGCAAAACCTGCTTCATCTAGAGTCAATGCCGAAGCCTCAGTCCGTCACTACCCAATTACTGTAGCGTCGGCCAAAACATCTGAAGAAATTAAGCTTTGAGTTGAACTGGACCTGTTATTAATCGCTCAGTATATTGTTTGAGCGGCGCTGCTGAAATTAACTTTTTACGCTAGTTTGTTGGCCTGTGGGCAAGAGTTTGAGTCCGATGAATAACGACTCGAAACGACTCAACATGGGCCAAAAATACAGTCGTGGATGATAGGCCTTCAAATTCGTCGATAATCTTTTCCTTACTACTCTTCAATCAGAGTGGATAAATCCCTTGCCGCGTTGCGTAACTGCGGAACAAAGCGTTTCGCATCATCCAGTGCAAAGCGAAACACCGGTGCCTGTATGGCGATTGAGCTGTAAAACCGTCCCACTTTGTCAGTGATCGGTACACCAATCGCTATCATGCCTTCAAAAAATTCTTCATTGTCGATTGATAGCTGGTTCGCTTTGACCTTTTCAATTTCCATCAGCAGTTGATCAGGATCTGTAATACTATTTTTGGTATAGCCTTTTAGATCAAGCTTTTCAATCACAGCCTTGCGTTTTCTGAGTGGTAGGCTACTCAAAAATAGTTTACCGCTAGCCGTGCAATGAAGTGGCACCCGTGTGTCCATTGGGAAGGTCAGTTTTAAAGCTCGCTCGGTTTCCACTCGATCCGAGTAAGCCATGTGCAGGCCATCGGCATACGCGATATTGCAGGTTTCACCGACTTCTCGCGAAAGCGCCTCGAGAATGCCATGACGTTGAGCGCGAAATCGAGAATGCGATAAAACGCCAACGGCCATATCGTACAGCCGATTACCTGGCATATAACTTTTACCATTAATTTTTTTTAGTAAATAACCCTGAGCCTCTAGTTCTGCACATAGCCGATGAGCCGTTGCTTTGGGCAAATTGAGTGATTCATTGATTTCGGTGACACTAATTGGTTTGATTGCTGCCGCTACGACATCAAGGATATCAAGGACTCGGTGAATGGTCGAACCGCGTTCACGTTTCATATTGACGATGATCCAGTGGGAATATGACTAAAAAAACTAATTTCTCCCAAAATGAGAAAACTAATTCCGTTTTAACGGTTAATGTTATATTTTATCGGTAAGGATGTCGAATTTCGAGACTATTTAATCGGTAAAGCTATAACCTATGAGAAACAACTTGTACCAAATGGCAGCTAATATATCGCAATTGAAAACCTTAACCAAATCGCAAATTGCCAGATTTGTTTATGATTATCTTTGTGGTGGTTGCAATGTAGATCTAGCGGTTTCAAATAACCGACGAGCGCTCGATAGCACTTACTTGCAGCCAACCTATCTAACATCAGCCGAAAAGGCTGATACCTCGGTCGAAATTCTTGATCAGACTTATGCGTCACAGTTTGGTGCCACGCCACTGGGCTTGAGCGGCCTGATATGGCCTGGTGCATCGACCTTTCAGGCAAAGGATAGCGGTGTTGAATCGAGTGTTGATCTGACTAAATTCCTCGCTCAAGGTGTCAATATAGTGTTTGCTGGCGGAGCTTTTATGTACGGTGTTGGTGTGCTGGGGAAAGCCAAAGCCAGACATGTATTCAATATTTTGCAAACTGATCGGCTACAAGTATTAGGGCAGTTTCATTGTCCCCACCCTAACCTTCTAAAAAACTTCCGGATAGAATGACCGTGGCTGAATTTGATTACATTATTGTTGGTGCAGGGTCA
>JBLILW010000221.1:0-3868 GCA_047638435.1 Urechidicola sp. | reverse complement strand
ATGGATGGCATTTATGCTGTTTCGTCTCGTGGTGCCTACTTTGGTTCAGGAGCACAAAACAGTCATGAAAAAACCACTATTTTTTAAAGTACCCTAAAGTTAATTAGAGTCACCTCACCCACGAGCAGTGACTCTAAACTCGTTACTGCAAATTGTATCTAAATTCAGGAGAGCCTATGCTTTCCTTTTACTTTCTGCTGTATAGTCGATAGCAGAAATTTCCTACCTATTGATATTCAAATTGAGGTCCTTATGAGCTATCAACACATAAAAATACCTGCACAAGGTCAAGCGATTTCAGCCAACGAAGACTTTAGTCTGAACGTTCCTGATAACCCAATCATCCCCTTCATTGAAGGTGATGGCATTGGTGTTGATATTTCGCCAGTCATGATTGATGTTGTAAATGCGGCTGTCAGTAAAGCCTATGGTGGGTCTAAAAAAATCTCCTGGATGGAGATATATGCGGGTGAAAAAGCAACGCATATTTATGGTGAAGATGCATGGCTTCCAGAAGAATCCTTGTCGGTCATGAAAGACTATATCGTCTCTATTAAAGGTCCATTAACAACACCTGTTGGCGGTGGCATTCGCTCTCTCAATGTTTCTATTCGACAACAACTAGACCTTTATGCTTGTGTACGACCCGTGCGTTATTTCCCTGGCATCGAAACGCCGCTAAAACGGCCTGAAGATACTGAAATGGTAATATATCGTGAAAATACAGAAGACATTTACGCTGGTATCGAATGGGAAGCGGGTTCTGATGAAGTTAAAAAAGTAATTAAGTTTTTTGTGGAAGAAATGAATGTAACAGGGATACGTTTTCCTGTTACATCAGGTATAGGCGTAAAACCTGTTTCTTCAGAAGGAACCAAGAGACTAGTTCGAAAAGCATTTCAATACGCAATCGATAATGATCGTGATTCAGTAACGTTAGTACACAAAGGTAATATTATGAAATTCACCGAAGGTGGGTTTCGAAGCTGGGGCTATGAATTAGCGAAAGAAGCATTTGGCGCAACCGAAGTGAATGGTGGTCCTTGGTGTGAATTTAAAAACCCTAAAACAGATAAAACTATTACGGTTAAAGACGTAATAGCGGATAACTTCCTTCAACAAATTTTACTCAGACCTACCGAGTATGATGTGATAGCTACGCTTAACCTTAATGGCGACTATGTATCTGACGCACTGGCTGCACAGGTGGGTGGTATTGGTATTGCACCTGGTGCCAATATTGCGGATACCATCGGTGTTTTCGAAGCTACCCACGGTACTGCGCCCAAATACACAGGCTTAAACAAGGTTAATCCAGGGTCAATCATATTGTCTGCTGAAATGATGTTACGTTATATGGGATGGGTAGAAGCTGCAGACTTAATCATCAAAGGCATGGAAGGCGCCATTGCTGCAAAGCAAGTGACCTATGACCTGGCTCGCAATGAACCCGAGGCAACTGAACTCAGCACCTCTGATTTTGGCGCAACCGTAGTCAAGTTTATGGGCTAGTCGATAATGCTTAGGCAATAAGGATAATTTAACTGGTTTGCTCCATTCGGTGCAAACCAGTATCTTCTACAATGCGTGCTGCTATTTCCTCCACCGATATCGTCGTAGTGTTTAAAAATTTAATATTGTGCTTGTAATACATTTCTTCCGCAGCGCTCACTTCAAAACGACACTGTTCTGGTGACGAATAACGGCTACTCGGCTTTCTCTCCTCACGGATGTTGACCAAGCGGTTGGCATCAGTCGTTAGTCCATACAGCCTGCCCTTAAATGCTCGAATAGGCTCAGGTAGACGATCCGAGCCCATATCCTCTTCTGTGATTGGGTAATTAGCAGCTTTCAATCCAAATTGCAGCGCCAAATATAAACAAGCTGGTGTTTTCCCTGTTCTTGATACACCGATTAATATGATGTCCGATTCATTATAGTTGCGCGTTTTACCGCCATCATCATGAATCAGCGAAAAGTCGATGGCATCAATGCGCGATTCATACAAGGAAGGGTTTGCAATTCGATGTCCCGATTGATGTGACGATGGTGTTCCTAACGTTTTTTCAAGACGGGGCAAAAAATCACTAAATGGGTCTAATATTAAAGCTTTGCATTGACCAATAATGGCTTTAATTTCTGGACTTATCATGGTCGAAATAACAATGGGTAAGCTATTCTCTTCACTTAAGTCGCGATCAATTTCCTCACTCACCGCCCTCGCCTTTTCTACTGTGTCTACAAACGGAATGGTTTTCGTTTTGAAGTGAAGCCCCGGAAATTGAGCCAGCAAGCTATGGCCCAATGTTTCCACTGTTATCGCTGTACCATTAGATATAAAGTAAGCCTTTCTAGTGTTTTCTTCCATAGCTATTGATTCGACCATCATCAGTTTAATATTAAAGAATATCATTGATACGCCTATCAATATTAACTTTTCTACCAATCTAAACACAATTCCTATGATAATATCTTGCCCTTCAAAATATAGACAAATGGATAGAAATGACTGTTAATACACTGCCTCTTAATCGACTCGGAATGAACGACGTACCAATGGTCGGTGGGAAAAATGCTTCATTGGGAGAAATGATTAGCAATTTAGCTAACTTAGGTGTTTCAGTTCCAGGTGGGTTTGCAACGACCTCATCTGCATTTGACCAATTTTTAAACGAAGCTGGGTTAACAGAAAAAATTCAACAAGCACTTAATCAACTTGACACTAATGATGTTAATGCACTGGCCAAGATTGGTAAGGAAATTAGAGGATGGATCATTGATTCTCCTCTTCCGTCAAAATTTGAAGATGACATAACCAGCGCTTATGCTGAAATGTCGGTCAATGGTTTAGCTGCCACTGTTGCCGTTCGTTCATCAGCAACGGCAGAAGATATGCCCGATGCCTCTTTTGCTGGGCAACAGGAAACTTATCTCAATATCAAAGGTATTGATCAAGTTTTACATTCTGTGAAACTGGTATTTGCTTCATTGTTCAACGACCGCGCCATTTCCTATCGTGTGCACCAGGGATATGCTCACTCTGAGGTGTCACTGTCAGCCGGAGTACAGCGCATGGTTCGCAGTGACCTGTCTTCCAGTGGCGTGATGTTTAGCATCGATACCGAGTCGGGGTTTGAAGATGTTGTGTTCATTACCAGTAGCTATGGTCTGGGCGAAACTATCGTACAAGGTGCGGTTAATCCTGATGAATTTTATGTCTACAAAAATACCCTGGGAGTTGCTGATCGCAGCATTTTGCAAAAAACACGGGGTAGTAAGCTGATCAAAATGGTTTATGCCGACAGTGACAACCCTGCTCAGGCAATCCAAACCATTAATGTGCCTCAATCGGAACAAATTTTGTTTTCCATTTCGGATAAAGATGTCACCGAACTCGCTAAGATTGCTGTCACAATAGAAAAACATTATGGCCGAGCAATGGATATCGAATGGGCCAAAGATGGTGAGAATGGACAGCTTTATATTGTTCAAGCCCGCCCAGAAACGGTGATATCACAGGCAGGCCAAGTGGTAGAGAGATTTGTTCTCAAACAAACTGTCGACCCGATACTCGAAGGCCGTGCTGTTGGTAACCGCATAGGACAAGGTACCGCAAAAGTAGTCAGTAGCTTATCGCAAATGGACCAAATTGAGGATGGTGATGTCCTCATAACCGATATGACAGACCCAGATTGGGAGCCAGTAATGAAAAAAGCGTCAGCAATCATTACCAATCGAGGCGGCCGAACTTGCCACGCAGCTATCATTGCGCGCGAACTCGGCATCCCTGCGCTAGTGGGTACTGGCGACTGCACAGAAGTAATTGGCAACCTCACTGAGGTTACTGTGTCGTGTGCTGAAGGTGACA
>JBLILW010000220.1:0-3902 GCA_047638435.1 Urechidicola sp. | reverse complement strand
CTTAATGTGACCGCAGAAAAGGTCATTCGTCTGCTGCCACCACTCATATTAACCGAACAACAAACTGAAGATATGGCGCAACAGATAATTGCCTGCATCCACTCTTTCAAACCCGTATCAACGAGCCATTAGTCATGAAGACGCGACACTTTTTAAGCCTGTTAGATTTCACCACTGATGAATTACACGCATTGCTACACCATGCCATTGACGTTAAACAACGACTTAAACAGGGTATATTACACACGCCCTTAACGGGCAAAGTGATGGCCATGATTTTTGAGAAGTCGTCAACTAGAACCCGTGTTTCTTTCGAAGCGGGCATGAGCCAACTCGGTGGACACGCCATGTTCCTGTCACCAAAAGACATTCAGCTAGGTCGCGGCGAACCGATTGAAGATAGTGCCCAAGTGATTTCAAGCATGGTCGATATCATTATGATACGGACCTTTGGCCATGACCGGTTGCAGACGCTTGCCGACCATTCTTCAAAGCCTGTGATCAATGGATTAACCGACTACGTACATCCTTGCCAACTGCTCGCTGACATGCAAACCTGGTTTGAACTACGCGGTGATATTAAGGGCGCTACAGTAGCCTGGATTGGTGACGGCAATAATATGTGCCACTCATATATCAATGCCGCTATTCGATTCGACTTTAACTTACATATAGGCTGTCCAGAGGGTTATCAGCCCAATGACGATTTAGTAAAGAGAGGTGGTAATCAGGTGCGCATTTTTAACAGCGTAAGCGAAGCCAGTAAAAATGCTGATTTAATTGTCACAGATGTCTGGGCAAGCATGGGACAAGAACAGGAACAAAAGGATCGTGAATTGGCATTCGCGCCTTTCCAAGTATCGAAGCAAACAATGCAATGCGCCGATAGAGACGCTTTATTCATGCATTGCCTGCCTGCTCATCGAGGGGAAGAAGTGTCGGCTGAGGTTATCGACGGTAAGCAAAGTGTTGTTTGGCAAGAAGCCGAAAATCGCTTACACGCTCAGAAGTCTCTAATAGAATTGCTACTGAAGTAATAGTTAATTAATCACTTCTACTCGGTTACGTCCTTTATCTTTTGCTACTTTAAGTGCCGCATCGGCCTTTGCCAATAGAACCCTTGTGGACGATTGACTAGTGACTAGCTGACAACTCACGCCAACACTAACCGTTAGATAAGGCGCCCTTCTCGACTTAGCGTGCTCTATCTTCTCTGCTTTCAACGCCTTAGTCACTTTGGTGATAAACCGTCTGGCATTTTCACTGCTAGTATTAGGTAAAATGTAGGCGAACTCAGCACCATTTAATCGGGCTAATAACTGGTCTTTATGTGAAATTTCAGACATGAGTATTCTTGCAACCTGATACAGGTTTTTATCGCCCTGATCGCTACCATAGTGAGCGTTGTACTCATGATAGTAATCGATATTCAGCCTGACTAGCGCGACTTGAATATCCGACCCTCTATTTTGACTCCAAATTTCTTCGAGGTTTATTCGAAACGCACGATAGTTTGAAGCACCCGTCAATTCATCTGTAATCGAAATTTTTTCCAATGCCTTATTTGTATTCGAGATTGAGGAAATAAGACGTTGCAAGTCGTCGACCAACATCGCATTATCAAACCGATAATAAAGTGCATCATTAATTAAAATATTCATTCGCTTTACACCACTTGAATAGGCCACCATCATAAAAAAATAGAGTAAGCCTAAAATATAACCATCCGGAGTTTGGCGAAAGAACAGCCAAATCGTAATTGGCAACATAATGGTAATTAGATAAGCAACGTAAATCACCAACGAAGTCGACAGGTAAGCGATTCCGCCAGCGCCCATCCCTAACAGCAGGGAGTGCAAAATAAATTGAACGTTAGTAGTCACATAAGGCATTAGTAACACGGCACCGCAACCCTGCATAATCCCTGATGCCACCACGCCAATAAAAAAACGATTGTGCCATTGTTGGTGGGGAAAGTAATTTTTATTGCCTAACAACAAAAAACGTCGCAACAAGATGTACCTGCCGATCAGTATTAGGCTAAACACGGCAAACCAGCCTAATACCCAATGCTGACGGCCCTGTATTGATAGCTCTAGATAAGCCAGGACAGAACCAACACTAGAAATAAATAGCGTAATCAGCATGCCAATGGCGGCACGATCATACAAAAAGTTGACGACTTCCTGATGCTGTAAGTGGTCGCTGCTTATCTCATGGTTTTCGTTGGAAGGATTCATATTCAAATTCTATTTCTACTGATATTTTCTACCAATAACATCGACTATTGACACTAGGGTGAGAAGACTGGATGGTATAGTATATTTAAATCAAACCGTTAGTTGGAAACTTTTAGATTGATGAGTACTAATCAGGAATACGTTCAATGGTTTAGGGGAGCAGCCCCATATATTAAGGCTCACCGCAAGAAGGCATTTGTCATTCTTATTTCGGATGAATTTATTCAGTCCGATCATTTTATCGGACTCATTCATGATATCGCGTTGCTCAATCATCTGGGTATAAAGCTTGTTATTCTCCATGGCAGTCGCGGCAAAATTGATCAGCACCTAGCAAAAAACAACATCACCTCAAAGTTTAACCAAAACATTCGAATCAGCGATGTTGAATCCCTGCCTTATATTATTCAGGCTATCAATGAAGTAAAAACACAGCTTGAATCTCATTTATCAATGGGATTACCGAATACCCCAATGTCGGGGTCCGAGATATCCCTGGTGAGTGGTAATTTTGTTACGGGTATGCCGCTAGGTGTCATCGATGGCATTGATATGCAACATTCAGGAAAGGTCAGAGAAATTAAGCATCGAGTAATTGAATCATTACTCGATCAAAACCATGTCATCTTGCTATCCAATATTGGTTATTCTCGTACCGGTGAAGTTTTTAATTTACCAGCAGAAGAACTGGCGAGCGAAGTAGCGAAGTCGATCAATGCCGATAAACTAATATTTATTCACCACCATCAGTGGCAAAAACCGCTCGCTGATACGTTATCAACCGGTGAGTGTGAAACGTTAATTCAGGCAACAGAGACACCTGATGATTTAAAGTATTTACTGACTCATGCAGTGCAAGCAGTTAAATCGAATATCAAACGAGTCCATATCATCGACCAGTTAGTTGATGGTGGCCTGTTACTGGAGCTCTTCACACGAAACGGTTGTGGCACCATGGTAACCAATCTATTTTATGAAGGCATACGTGCGGCCAATATTGAAGATGTTGGTGGCATACTTGGCTTGATTGGCCCATTAGAATCTTCTGGCATTCTGGTCGAAAGATCACGAGAGCAAATTGAATTAGAGATAGGCTTTTTTCATGTGATCGAGAAAGACGGCATGATTATTGGCTGCATTGCTTGCATCCCAAGTCTCGAGCATCATGTGGCGGAAATTGCCTGCCTTGCTGTTCATGATGAGTATCGGCGTTCAGGATTTGGTGAGCAGTTATTGCAGGTCGCAGAGCTTCAGGTCTCTAAGCACGGCATAGCCCAAATCTACACCCTAACAACACGAACTTCGCACTGGTTTATCGAGCACGGTTATCAGGAAACGACGTCATTTGAGCTACCCCCCCATAAATTGACTCAGTACAATCAGCAACGACGTTCAAAAGTGTTGCTTAAAGAAGTTTAACTAACTACCTTACCTTATCAATAATATACAATTTGCCATGCCATTTGATCTATCCAACTATCTTGTCATCGGGGTCTCTTCGCGAGCGCTGTTTGATCTATCGAAAGAGAACGAAATCTATGAACGTGATGGATTAGAAGCCTATTGTCGCTACCAGCTAGAACACGAAAACGATATCCTCCAAAAAGGCACCGGGTTTGCTCTCATCGAATCGATGCTTCGAATCAATCGGATCGACGATAA
>JBLILW010000219.1:0-3905 GCA_047638435.1 Urechidicola sp. | reverse complement strand
CTAGCCTACCCGAGGATAGTCAATTTCAACCATTAATGACACTTTACTTGACGGACAACACGCGAGTCGAAGACATTGCACTTGCCAATTCATCTGACAATCTATTTGCTGCAAAACTCTACCCAGCTGGTGCGACGACTAATTCTGATGCGGGTGTCACCCATATCCAGAAAATCTACCCTGTTCTAGAGGCCATGCAAAAATATCAGTTGCCTTTACTGATTCACGGCGAGGCGACCGGTAATCAGGTGGATATTTTTGATCGTGAAAAGCTATTCATCGATTCGACTCTGCAACAAATTCGAAATGATTTCCCTGAATTGCGGATTGTGTTTGAGCATATTACCACACGCGACGCCGCCGATTTTGTACTGGCGCAAAACGATTACGTTTCAGCAACCATCACGCCCCATCATTTATTAATCAATCGTAATGCCATGTTCGAGGGTGGTATTCGTCCGCATCATTACTGCTTACCCGTTGCTAAGCGTGAAGAACATCGAGTTGCCTTACTGAATGCGGCAGCTGGTAATTCTGATCGATTTTTTGCTGGGACCGATAGTGCACCTCATAGCCAGACGGCAAAGGAATCAGACTGTGGTTGCGCCGGAATCTATTCGGCTTACTGCGCGATTGAACTTTACGCTGAAGCTTTTGAACTCTTCGGCGACTTTACTCATTTTGAGGCATTCATGAGCACAAATGGTCCAAATTTTTACCAGCTACCGATTAATACTGAACAGATCACACTAGAAAAAACTGCATGGCAAGTGCCACAAACATTAGATTATGCAGGTGAATTGCTGATTCCGTTTAAAGCAGGGGAAACACTGCAATGGAGTATTGTTTAGCATGAGCAGCGTCATTGAAATGTCAAAAAGATTCCGCGGTTATATGCCAGTGGTCGTCGATGTAGAAACCGGTGGTTTTAATGAACAAACCGATGCTCTGCTGCAAATAGCTGCGGTTATTGTTGATATCGATGAGCAGGGCCAGTTTTATTGTGCCGAAACGATTACTTGTCACGTCAATCCTTTTCCAGGTGCGAATCTTGAGCCCAAGTCAATGGAGGTCAACGGTATCGATGTTGATCACCCGTTTCGAATGGCTATCGATGAAAAACAGGCTTTACCCAAAATTTTCAAACCCATTCGAGAGGCGCTTAAAAGACACGGCTGCACTAAGGCGATATTAGTCGGTCACAATGCCAATTTTGATTTGAAATTTATCAATATTGCAGCACAACGCACTGGGATTAAGCGTAATCCATTCCATCCATTTAGTAGTTTTGATACTGTCAGTTTGGCTGGTTTGGTTTATGGACAGACAGTATTAGCCCGGTCTGTTCAAGCAGCAGGGTTAAAATGGGATGCAAATGAAGCACATTCGGCTATATATGATGCAGAGATCACCGCAGAGTTGTTCTGTAAAATTGTTAACGAAACACCATTTATAGGAGCATAAGAACCATTTAGAATCACACTCAATTCTAAACAGCTACGAAGTCTAAATAATAGCTTAAAGAAGCTACCTCTATCATCATAGTCGACGATCTCCAATTTAACGGTGAAATCTTCAAATCTTGGTTGAAAAAGTTGTTCCTTCCTGACATCCGAACCACTGCATCAGTTAATGAGACGCTTTTTTTACTCAATCAGCGTCGTGCTGAGGTTGTCCTCGCTGACTTCTGGATGCCAGTCATGGATGGCTTGATACTGACCGACCTGATTCGCAACTAGGATGAGAACAATGATCGCCATAACGGCATTGTGTTAATCACTGCTGAAGATAGCGTTTCTTGTATTGTTATGGCGCTTAACCTCGACGTAGATCACTTTATTTCTAAACCTGCCAATCAATTCGAACTTGTAGCGCGAGTAGAACATCCCTCCATCAGAATGTCTTACGCGAACAGGAACCTTCGCTTGACACTCATTATATGCGGGTTAAGCAACATAGCTTGCAAGCCCCTTAAACCTGCTTACCAAACATAGCGCAGCTAAATGCGTATATGGAAACGCTAATTGAACACGCCACGACCAGAGACCGCTGCATAGGGTTTGGTTTGATAAAAATTAATTCTGACAATGCTGACCTGCAACTTGGCACGTTAAAAACAATCGCCAACTCTTTACAGTTGGTATTGCTCCCACTCGACATAGCGACCCACTTTAACCTGAATACATTTGTGGTAGCGATACATTATCTCGATCCAGAGGCTTGTAACCCAGACATGTTTAATCGCTTAATTCAAAATCCTATACGGCACACTAATGAAACGAGCGACCAGCGTGACTGGCTAAAAATTGCAGTCAGTATCAGGCATAGTCATGTTTTTAAACCTGCGCCGACTATCAGTGAAATCACCTCTGCTGCCCACCAAGTTCGCATTGCCATAGATATAGATGTCGAATAACTAAAGATTCAAACCAAAAAAACCCCGTTGTAACCAACGGGGTTTTTTAATAGAAACGCCTAATCAAAAAGTTGCACGAGTCTATTGAACTTTATTCTCGACTGCTTCGTTAGCCATTTTTTGCAAATCACCCGATGCGTGCATTTCTAACGTGATGTCGCAGCCACCAATCAGTTCACCGTCGACATAGACTTGTGGGAATGTTGGCCAATCGGCATATCGAGGTAAATTTTGAAAAATATCTGGATCAGATAATACATTCACATAGGCAAATTCCACCTCAAGCGATTTAAGTGCCTCTACCGTTCGACTCGAAAATCCACACTGTGGCAACTGAGGTGTGCCTTTCATATAAATCAATACGGGGTGTGCTTCAACCTGTTGCTTAATACGCTCTAAAACGTCCATCTGAATTCCTCTGAGTAACTGAATAATAACTGACTAAAATAGTGGGTTATTATGATAACTGTTTTTTTGACTGATTAAAATCAGAGTAACAAACTATTTACTGACTGAGACTTTTTCACGTTCAGAAATTTTATTCTCCAGAAAGGCGCATGCCTATAATAAATGGCGCACCGAACAAGAGTATTTATATTAACAAATGACTGATTCAATACATTTTACCAAAAGTTGGCGCCTCTAAGCGCCAACAGTAGGGACAACACTACCAAAGAATAAAATAACAATCGCGCAAAAGTCTCTGGCTATGTTTGTTGCTGCAACCAGTACTCCAATAGCGCACAGTGCCAAAGCTTGCTGCCATTAAGTTGGGTGAAATGCTTTTCAGGTTCCTGCAGAAGCTTGTTTACATACTTTCGATTAAAAATACCGCGTTCCAAACTTGCCTGACTATTTAATGTATCGGCCATGAAATCGTAAAATTCACCTCGTACATACTTGAGTGCTGGCATCGGGAAGTAGCCTTTCGGGCGATCAATAACAGCGTCGGGAATTCGACCGCGTGCTATTTCCTTCAAGATGCCTTTACCGCCATGCTTAAGCTTTAATTCAGGTGGACAGGCAGCCGCCAATTCGACCAATTCGTGATCTAAAAATGGGACCCTGGCTTCCAGACCCCAGGCCATAGTCATATTGTCTACTCGTTTGACCGGGTCATCGACAACTAATGTTGTTGTGTCGAATCTTAATACCGCATCCATAAACGTATCGGCATGTTCAGTTTCAAGCTGTTTCTCAATTAGTGCTGACGTATGGTCATCCCCTCGATACGCGTCGTCCACAGTCTCACAAAATTCGTCATGATCACGATCAATATAATTCGATGAAAAACGCTGCAATGACGATCCAGAAGTTGCACGCATTCTCTCATACCAAAAATAGCCGGCAAACACTTCATCGGCACCCTGCCCGCTTTGCACAACCTTGACTGATTTTGATACCTGTTCAGACAGCAAGTAAAACGCCACGGCATCCTGACCTACCATGGGTTCAGCCATCGATCGTACCGCTTCAGGTAACCTTGTTA
>JBLILW010000218.1:0-3985 GCA_047638435.1 Urechidicola sp. | reverse complement strand
CAAACCACTTCTTAAACTGCTCCTGCCATTAGTGACCGTCATTAACTGGCTAGCAAAAATGATATTAGTGTTATTTCAAGTGTCGAGTAAACCAAACGGAAATGACGCTCTAACCTCGGATGAACTGCGGGTCGCTGTGAATGAAACCAGCGGTTTAATCCCCGACTCACATCGTGACATGCTGATTAGTATCCTCGATCTCGAACGCGTGAGTGTTAATGATATTATGGTGCCACGTAACGATATTGTCGGGATTGACCTTGAAGACAGTTGGAACAACACGTTAAAGCAAATCACCAAATTATCTCACACCAGAATTCCGATTTATTCAGGCAATATCGATAACTTACTGGGCATTACCCAGTTGCGCAAAATCCTGCCTTTGTTAATGGATAACGAATTCAATCCTGAGTCACTGGAAAAACTAACCCGTCAAAGTTACTTCATACCAGAAGGCACTCCATTGACGACTCAGCTCATCAATTTCCGCAAAAATAAACGCCGTATGGGCTTTGTTGTAGACGAATATGGTGACATTCAAGGCCTGGTGACCATCGAAGACATCCTGGAAGAAATCGTTGGTGAGTTCACTACCGACCCAACGACATTGCACCAAGACTTTTACAAAGATAGTGACGGTACTTATCTAGTCGATGGCTCCACCCATATCAGAGTGATCAATCGCAACCTCGGCGTCGATCTTCCAATCGAAGGACCGAGAACAATCAACGGTTTGATTCTGGAACACATGGAATTTATTCCCGATGCAGGCACCAGCCTAAAAATTAACGATTACCCTATCGAAGTCATGCAAGTCAAAAATAACATGGTAAAAACAGTACGGTTATCGACTGATCAAATCACTCAGGTTCGTCAAATTCAGTCCGAGTTACCGCTAAATGGCTAACTTGTATGAGTAAGAAGCAAGCACAATACCAGTGTCGTGAATGCACCTGCATGCTGCCGAAATGGCAAGGCCAATGCCCTGACTGTAAAAGTTGGAACAGCGTCGAAGAATTACCCACCATCGTCGGTGCGAGTCAATCGAATACCAACTGGCATGGCAAGGCCACTACCAGCAATTCCATTTTGCTAAGCGAAGTCCCCGTCACTGATACACCTCGTTTTAGCAGCGAAATTTCAGAACTTGACCGTGTATTAGGTGGCGGCTTGGTTCGTGGGTCTGTTATTTTACTCGGCGGTGACCCTGGCATTGGTAAGTCTACTATATTACTGCAATGTCTGGCCAAAATTAGCGTTAACCAAAATGCACTTTATGTCACCGGTGAAGAATCGCCCCAACAAGTAAGTATGCGCGCCCAACGCCTTGGTCTGCCAAATGAATATTTAAAGCTATTAAGCTCTACTTGCGTCGAAGAAATCATTGCACAAACTGCACTCAATAAGCCGGTTGTTATGGTCATTGATTCAATCCAGACTATCTATACCAACAGCCTGCAATCGGCGGCAGGTTCAGTCAGCCAGATACGAGAAAGCACCGCCATTTTAGTTCGGCTCGCAAAGCAAAGTAATATCGCTATTTTTCTAGTTGGCCATGTCACTAAAGAAGGACAACTAGCTGGACCAAGAGTACTCGAGCACATGGTCGACACCGTGCTCTATTTCGAAGGCGATAGTTCTACCCGTTATCGTGTCATTCGTGCCGTCAAAAACCGCTTCGGTGCAGTTAACGAAATAGGCATATTCGCGATGACCGACGAAGGTATTAAGCAGGTAAGCAACCCCTCGGCGATATTTTTATCGCAACACGATAAGCCCGTCTCGGGAAGCATTATTATGGTGTCGCGTGAAGGCACTCGACCTATTCTGGTAGAAATACAGGCTCTGGTCACCGAGAGCCATTCGGGTCATCCTCGGCGTATTAGTGTAGGGCTGGAGGCCAACCGGCTCGCCATGTTACTCGCTATTTTACAGCGACACGGCGGCATTCCGCTTTACGACCAAGATGTTTTTATCAATGCTGTTGGTGGTGTTCGTATTGCTGAAACAGGTGCAGATCTGGCCGTCATCCTCGCCATATTATCGAGCTATCGCGACCGTCCGGTTAGCAATCGGCTGCTGGTATTTGGTGAAGTCGGTCTATCAGGCGAGATCAGGCCGGTACCCAATGGCGAAGAGCGATTGCGTGAAGCAGGCAAACATGGATTTGAGACAGCGATTATTCCCAAAGCCAACATGCCTAAACGCAATTCTATAAAAAACATGAAATTGATTCCCGTCAACCATTTGGCTGACACCCTTGATGCTTTATAATAACCAGTCACAATCCTCTCAAACCTGAGCTTAGTGGTATGCCAAAAACAACTGACAAACTGAAGGACTTTGAAAAGTCTTTGACCCAACTTGAACAAATTGTAAACCTGATGGAAGGTGGTGAACTGGGCCTGGAAGAGTCGCTCGACCAATTCGAGAAAGGCATCAAGCTCGCCAAAAACTGTCAGGACACTCTGTCTAGTGCAAAGATAAGAGTAGAAAAGCTGATCGAAAAAAATGGCTTACAACAAACACTATCGTTTGATGACAATGATGAAGATTGATGCCCAAAGCTTTGAGGCACTTGTTATTCAGTACCAAACACGTGTCAATCAAACACTAGATTATTGGTTACCACCCGAATCAGTTCATCCCATCGAACTGCACAAAGCGATGCGCTATTCAGTTTTAGCACCGGGCAAAAGAGTCCGTCCTGTGCTTGTTTACGCGACTGCCTCAGCGCTGGGATTAGAACTATCACTGGTTGATGGCATCGCTGCCGCGCTCGAAATTATTCACGCTTACTCTCTTATCCACGACGACTTACCAGCGATGGATGACGATAATTTGCGCCGTGGTCGACCGACCTGCCACTGTGCATTCGATGAGGCAACAGCCATATTGGCGGGCGATGCACTGCAGGCACTGGCGTTTTATGTTTTAAGTCACGATAAAACGATGACTAGTAACAGTAGCGCCCGGCTCAAAATGATTGAAAAATTATCGTTATTTTCGGGCTCTCGAGGCATGGCTGGCGGCCAGGCGATTGATTTAGCTGCAGTCGGGCGGTCGCTTAACATTGTCGAATTAGAAACCATGCACATTCATAAAACAGGTGCGTTAATCAGAACCTGCATTCAGCTCGCAGCGCTAAGTTCATCGAATTTATCAACTGAGAAATTCAACGCTCTCGATACTTACGCCAAAAGTATCGGCTTGTCTTTTCAAATTCAGGACGACATACTAGATGTTGTGGGCGATACACAAACCTTGGGCAAACCCCAAGGATCAGACATAGAACGGGACAAGCCTACCTTTCCTTCTATCATTGGCCTCGAGGCTTCGCGTGAGAAAGCGCAAGACCTACATCAGAATGCAATCAATGCATTGTCGATATTTGCTGAGGAAGCCGATATTTTAAGGTATATTTCAGCTTGGTTTGTAGAGCGCACCCATTAGATCTAATGATAAATAATAACTTCCCCATTCTGAGTCAAATTGACTCTCCTTCTGACGTACGCTCACTCGACGAAGAGCAATTACCCGAACTTGCAGAAGAATTACGCGCTTTCATCATAGAAAGCCTATCAAAGACTGGTGGGCACCTGGCTTCTGGTTTGGGCTCAGTTGAAATTACTATCGCCCTGCACTACTTGTTTAACACGCCCAATGACCGTTTAGTTTGGGACGTTGGTCACCAATGCTACCCACATAAGATACTCACCGGACGTCGCGATCAAATGTCGGGTATACGTCAAAAAGGAGGCTTATCAGGCTTCCCAAAAATAACAGAATCAGAGTATGACCACTTTGGCGCTGGACACTCAAGCACATCAATTAGTGCCGCTTTAGGTATGGCCATAGCAGCAGCGGCGCAAGATAAAGACCGCAGAGCTGTTGCTATTATTGGTGACGGTGGCATGACTGCCGGTATGGCTTATGAAGCATTAAACCATGCAGGCGCTATCGATACCGACTTGCTTGTCATTCT
>JBLILW010000217.1:0-4029 GCA_047638435.1 Urechidicola sp. | reverse complement strand
GCCCAAAAAATAGCCTGTCAGCAAACTGGGAGTAGCATTCGTCATAATGGCGAGTGAGGCTTAAATATTAATCAGTCTTTCACACCCCTACTATCAGGGGTGTACAACTTTTGTAGTTCGATCAGTTCATATTTTGATTAATAGATCAATTTTTCATAATCTAAACCAAGCAATCTATCAATATAGGTATAAAAACCTTGGCAGACTGATGATAAATAACGCAAAATTGAAAGAATAAATACTTGTAGCCAAGTTTTCGGTCAAAATTCTAAATTCGACAAAATTTCTTGACCTTGTTATAAAACTCTTCATATCTTTTGTGGGTCGGATGTGGAGCTATTTCTCTGGATATATTTTTTAAACTAACGCCTGAATCTATGAAATACTTTTTCCGTCTAATTCGCTGGCCTTTGGCTCAAATTATCATACTGCTTAACTGGATCACTTTGCCAAAAGCCCCCACCTTAGCACCTGAACAACGCGAAGCGTTTGACAAAAATACGGCTAATATGAGTCTCTATCACTTCAAACAATGCCCTTTTTGCATCAAAACCCGTCGTACCATTCATCGCTTAGGCTTGAATATAGAAACTCGTGACGCTCGAAATGATCCTCATTGGAATCAAGAGCTTATTAGCGAAGGTGGCAAATACCAAGTTCCCTGCTTACGCATAGTGAATGAAGATGGCGCGATCGAATGGCTATACGAGTCAACGACTATTAATCGTTACCTTGATCAGCGTTTTGGTTGATTCGCTCGATTGACTTGCGCGAATAATTCCAACAAGGCCCCTACTGCACAAAAACTCCGGCGCATTGCACTTAATCAGCAAGGACTTCTCAAAGCCGATTCTTTTGGTCGTGGTAAACAAGCCACCCTGCGCGCCATTGAACAGATTGGCTATGTTCAAATTGATACCATCTCCGTTGTAGAACGGGCCCATCATCATGTGCTTTGGTCTCGCGTATCCAACTACAAATCCCAGTACCTGACGGAGTTAGTGGCCGAGCGCCAACTATTCGAATACTGGTCTCATGCCGCTGCCTGGTTACCAATGAAAGATTATCGATTCTCCTTGCCACGAATGAAACAAGCCAATGGAGATCGAAACTGGTTTGGGGATTGCGACAAAAAGCTAATCCAGCAAGTGCTTCTCCGTGTTCAACATGAAGGTGCCCTGTTGGCCCGTGATTTTGAAGATACTCGAAAAGGCAAGAAGGAATGGTGGGACCTGAAACCAGCTAAACGAGCGCTAGAACAATTGTTCATGCAAGGTGAGCTAATGGTCACCCGGCGAGAGGGTTTCCAAAAGGTTTATGATTTACCCGAAAGGATTATCCCCGACTGGGTTGATACAACCGAACCGACCTTGGAAGAATATGCAGATTATTTGATTGATAATACGATTCGGGCACACGGTTTTGCAACAACCAAGTCGATGGCTTATCTACGCAAAGGTAAACCACTTAGACATGCCATCGATTTACGGCTTCAGGTTAAGCTAGAGGATGGTCAAGTTTTAAAACTCGAGCTGGACAATGATAACGACATCTATGTTTTGCCAGAGTTACTAGACAGGCCCGCCCCAAGGTCCAATAAATTCGTTCGAATCCTATCGCCCTTTGACAACGCCATTATCCAGCGCCAGCGAGGTCAGAATATATTTCAATTCAACTATCAAATCGAATGTTATTTGCCGGCACCAAAGCGACAGTTTGGTTATTTCTGTTTACCTATACTCTATGGCGACCAGTTCGTCGCCCGTGCTGATTGTAAAGCGCACAGAAAGCAAGGGATGTTTGAGATAAAGTCGTTACATTACGAACCTGAATTCCTACCGAATGAGGATTTCACACAGGCGTTTTCTAGCGCCATTGATTCATTCTCCAAATTTAATGGTTGTAGTGATATAGCCCAAGGGTAGGTTAAGTTTCTTATGGCTGAATACCTTACTCAACGTAACAGAAGCCGTTAGGCCGGTAAAGCTCACCGCGTCCTCGACAATTACTCCTCGACAACTGCTCCTGCGATGTTCTAATTAGTTACATCCATGTAACGATGCGTTGTTCTAATACAGTCCATCCATGGACATATGCTCTCGCCCCTTATCGGAACGCCGCATCGCAACATCCATGTAGGCAAAGCGAAGTGCCTTCCGGCAAACACCCAACAACAGTTCATGCAGTCAATTATTACAATTATTATCTTAATCGTTTGTGTGGTGGTATTGGTAAGTTGATCATGCCTTATGGCGCCGTGGCTTATCACGCCTAAGTAGTTGGGACCTTTGGATGGTGGCTGAATAGTCTTATTTTCTATTCATTGCATGAATAGAAGTTTAACTGCAATTGCCCACATGATAAAGCCAATCAAAATTTCTAGTATTTGCCAGGATCGTGCTCTGGCGAAGATAGGTCGTAGCAATCGTGCGCCGTAGCCCAATGCAAAAAAGAAGGTAAACGAGGCGGTGATTGCACCGGTTGAAAAATAGACTAGTTCGTTTGCAAATTGCGCTGATATAGAACCGAGCAACACGACCGTGTCTAAATAAACATGTGGATTTAACCAGGTAAATGCAAGGCAGGTGAGGGCGGATTTCATCCAGCTATTGCTCACTATATCGCTGGGGTTCAGAGCCGAGGATGAGTACCAGGCATTATAGAAACTTCGCAAACCGTAAACGAATAGAAAGATAGCCCCGCCATAACGCGCGATCAAAACAACCCCAGGGTAGTTTGATACAAGCACATGAAAACCGCTAACGCCAATTAATATCAAAATGGCATCTGAGGCAGCGCATATCAGGCATACCTGCAGTAAGTGTTCACCTTTTAAACCTTGTTTGAGCACGAAAGCATTTTGTGAACCAATCGCAAGAATCAACGAAAGCCCAAGCGAAAAACCGTAAATAAATGTATTCATCGCAGGAGTCTACACGATAATAAAATACTGTCTTAACCCAAAACCAAGGCTGCCGATAATATTTTCTATGCTACTCTCAATGACTCCAATATGGCGCTGGTCACTATGTTTAAACAGTACTTACAACGACCTGAGATTCTGCTCTACTTATTCTCTGCTGCGGTTCCTTTATCGTTTGCGACCTGGCAAGCACTGATTAATAACTTTGCGATCGAACAGGTTGCATTTAGCGGCGTCGAAATTGGAATCTTACAGAGTTTGCGCGAAGTCCCTGGTTTCATTGCTTTTGGTGTCATTTTTCTATTATTGATCATCAAAGAACAAACAGTCGCATTTCTTGCCCTCATTGCATTAGGTATTGGTACTGCAATCACCGGGTTCCTACCGTCAATTATGGGCTTGTATTTCACCACTGTCTTGATGTCGATGGGTTATCACTATGCGGAAACAATCCAGCAATCACTATCGTTGCAATTGGTGAGTCGTGATCGCCTGCCTGTAGTGATGGGGCGCCAAATTGCGGTCGGTTCTTTCACCGGATTGATCGTTTTTGGATCGTTGTTTGGGTTAATGGAATTGTTAAATGTGGGCTATCGTTGGGTTTATTTAATCGGAGGTGGACTAACGGTTGTGATTGCCAGCTTTATGTATCTAAAATTCCCACACTTTAAAGGGGAGGCAGAACAGCACAAGAAAATCATCCTTCGAAAACGCTACTGGTTGTATTACCTACTGACATTCCTGTCGGGTGCGCGGCGCCAGATCTTTGTCGTGTTTGCTGGCTTTTTGATGGTGGAAAAATTTCATTTTAGTGTTGGTGAGATGGCTATATTACTTTTGGTAAATGGCGTATTGACAATATTTTTGGCGCCTCGCATTGGCAGGCTTGTGAATTACTGGGGCGAGAAGAGAACACTAACACTGGAATATACTGGCCTTATCATCATATTCAGTTGTTATGCAATTGCTGATAGTGCGCTATTCGCGTCACTACTTTACATTCTCGACCACCTGTTTTTCGCGATGGCGATAGCCCTGAAGAGTTATCTCAAAAAAATTGCCGATCCAGCCGATATGGCATCAACTGCAGGCGTTTCTTTTTCAAT
>JBLILW010000216.1:0-4085 GCA_047638435.1 Urechidicola sp. | reverse complement strand
GGACAAGGGTACGCCAAGTTGAACTACTTCTGGTGGCAGGCAAATTTTATCATTACAGGCTTGAATATCGAGTTGCAAAGGCAATAGATGCCTTGGGCTGTCACCCTCACCGAATTCTATTTCAATTCTAACCTTGCCCTGATAAAGCGACAACGATTCAGTCTGAAAACCAAGGTTTGCAATGTTTGGTTTGGGATATTTCACCTTTTTGATGTCCCATTCACTGTCAGGTCCGGCAAACGAAACAGACGTGGCTATCAAACCTTTTTGTCGTGGTTGATTTGAGTTCACGTGCCAACCTTCAGGAATGATCAACTCGATAATGATTTTACTTGAAGAAACCTGGCTCGCTTTTAATTGAACGCCACCTCGTGCTATGTATTGTTTTGCACCAAGCTCTCCGTGCTTAAAATTATTGGCCGCCATTAGCATATAGCCAAAATTAGTCGGGCGTTGATTAATTGTATTAGCGAATGCGGCCAAAGTAGCATTGGCATGTTTGCTATATTCGAAATTAGCTTTACGCCGATCAAGCATTTGCAACACATGAAGTGCTACCGAATTGCCCGATGGGATGGCGGCATCGACTCCACCATCTTTTTGACGCGCCATACTAGTGAGTTGGTTTTTTTCTGGAGTCATGAAGAAACCACCAACCGTCTTATCTCGAAAATTTGTGAGCATACTGTTGGTCATCTCAATGGCTTTATCGAGCCAGTGTTGTTCATTGGTCACATCGTAGAGATGAATTAGACCTTCAGCAAAATAAGCGTAGTCTTCCTGTTGTGCATCGATCGATGAGCTGCCGTTTAAATGAACGCGCTTCAGTTCACCTAAATTTTTCCGGTTGTGCTGCCAAATAAACTGAGCAGCGCGTACTGCGGCATTTGTGTATCGAGGTTCATCCAGCAATACTCCAGCCTGGGCAAGACTGGTGATCATCATACCATTCCAGGCAGTTAGAATTTTTTCGTCGCGCAGTGGATGTACTCTTTTCTCGCGAGCCTGATATAGGGTTTCACGAATTCGATCCAGTCTAATAGAAAGCTCATCAACTGAAATACCTTCTCTCTTTGCGACTTGTTTCAATGGCACGGGAAGATGTAGAATATTGCTTTGCTCAAAATTACCTTCATCGCTGACGCCAAATAGATTCATTGCAAAGGTAGCATCTTGTTCTGAAAGGCTGGCGCTGATTTGATCAGATGACCACAAAAAGAATGTGCCCTCTTCACCTTCACTATCTGCATCGGTTGCTGAGTAAAATCCGCCATCTGGATTGGTCATATCTCTTAGTATGTAGTCGAAGGTTTGAGTCGCTATGCGACGATATCCGGGGTTGCCAGTCAAGCGCCAGGCCTGCAGAAAGACTCGGCTTAAATGGGCTTGGTTATACAGCATTTTTTCGAAGTGGGGCACGAGCCACTCAGAATCTGTTGAGTAACGATGAAAGCCGCCACCGATTTGGTCATAGATACCACCCCTACCCATCGCATCCAGCGTGGTCTCGACAGCGTCTAAGGCTACTTTGTCTTGATGACGTTCAGCCTCATCAAGCAGTAAAAACAACAATGGTTCCTGAGGAAATTTGGGAGCATAACCAAAACCACCTTGCAACTCATCATGTGTGTATAGCGCTTCAATCACTGCATTCTTGGCAGCCTGCTCACTTAACTGTCCTGCTGCTCTTTCATTATTTGTCATTTGAGCAATGGCTACAGAGAGCCGCTCACCCTGTGCTACAAGCTGTTCTCTTTGATCGGCCCAGGCGTTAGCAACGCGCAGCGTTAAATCGGCAAAAGCAGCCGGTGGATAATAAGTACCACCAAAAAATGGTTTTCCATCGGAGGTAAGAAAGCTAGACATAGGCCAGCCACCATTTCCTGCAATTAATTGGATTGCCTGCATGTAGGTTTTATCGATATCAGGCCGACGCTCTCTATCTACTTTAATCGAAATAAAATATTGGTTGAGAATTTGTGCGATAGCAGGGTTTTCGAAGCTTTCTCTCTCCATCACATGGCACCAATGGCAAGTGGAATAGCCAATCGACAGGAAGATAGGTTTATTCTCTCGCTGAGCTGTCTCGAAAGCCTCAGGGCCCCATGCATACCAATCGACGGGGTTATGTGCGTGCTGAATTAAGTAGGGCGAATCTTCCAGAATCAAACGATTCGTGTATTTAGGGTGGCCATTTGAGTCTAAATGTTCTGTTCTGGCATTATAGTTAGCTCCCATCGCTGAAAGCGCATGATCGATTGATTTTTGGAGGATTTCAGTTCTGGGTGAGAAACTAAGTGTTGAATGCTCACTGACGTGCTCTTCACTGTTTGCTGAAGAAAAGATAAAGAAAGAAAGAATGATGGCGGCGACTGATCGGTTTCGTTTCATAGTTTTATTGCGTGAATGGAATATTATAGGTTTATAAACTAAACGATCTAACATCGACTTTATTCATGACAGTTCCTGACCATAGAATTAAAGTGAATTTAAAAACTAAAATGTGTCGAATTGGAGAATAAAATTTAATACTGGTCGTTTTAAAACTTATGACAATTGATTTAACAGCCATATTTGGCAAAAAGCTATCCCGTAAAAGATTCGAACATCAGGTCGAGGCACATTTGCCAGTGATGATTCGAATTGCCCGAGGGGTTGTTGATCAGCAATCTGAGGCTGAAGATCTGGTGCATGATACTTGCGTAAAAGCTTTGGCTTATGCGAAGTTTGAAACGCTAGTCGATGAATCGCATTTAAAGGCTTGGTTGAATCGAATATTAATTAACACTTATCGCGACCTTTATCGCCGTTCAAAGCGATCACCAGTAAAGCCCAACTATAATGCCAAACATCCCAATAATGATTCTGCTACTTCCGAAGATACCCAGAACATCGTTGAACTGGTACCGAGCAAAGAACTATCTCCTTTGGAAAGCATCCAGAATCGAGACTCATCTGAAGCGATTCAACAGGCTTTTTGGGCCCTGCCACCAGAAGTGCGCGTGGTATCAGTTCTCTTTTTAGTGAATGGTCTGTCTTATAAGGACATTGCTAGCATTACTGACTGTCCAATTGGAACGGTCATGTCACGGTTGTCTCGGGGGCGGAAAATACTTAAAGAACGCTTATCACCTTTCTGGTCGATTGAAGAGTCGAAAGATATTAGACATAGTGCTGGAGTAATTTCTGATGAGTGATTGCAAGGATTTTGAAGCTGACTTTGACGACTATCGTGACAATCAATTAGACCAGAAGCGTCATCAACAAATAGAGAGCCATCTGAACCATTGTTCTGCTTGTCGTTGTTGCGTTGATCAGGATGCAATGATCGAACAAGGTATTCGGGATGAAGCGGATAGCTGGATCGTGCCTGAGCAACTATGGGCACGGATTAAGGTAAGCGCTGATGGTGCGGTGGATCCCGTTGGACAATCTATAAAGCATCGGTCCTGGGTGGCTGCGGCTGCTCTAGTTTGCGTGCTTGTTATTGTTGGTATGAATATTAACCGGCAATCGAATGTCAATTCAACTGATGTTGTGGCGTCTGTATTAGTGAGTGAGTTCCACACCTTCGTTGTTAGCCAGCGTCAACTTGATTACACCAATAATCAGCCAACGGCGATACGACAATGGTTTGGCAACAAGGTTGATTTTCGCATGCCTATGCCTAAGCAGGCGGCGCAGTTATCCTTAGTGGGTGGTCGTTTGTGCAACATGCTTGATCAACAAGTTGCTTCGTATATGTACCAAAGTGGTGACGCCTGGGTGTCATTATATATGATGAAATCAAGCGCTGACAATATTGCTGGGGGCATTGAAAAAGACTCAATACATCAAGGTTATGGCTATATCGATTGGGAAAGGGGAGGGTTACGTTATTCGCTCGTTGGCGATATACCTGTCGAGCAATTGCGCCAAATTGCAAAATTATTTTATTCAATTCAAGAAGCTAAGAGGTCTCTCAAGTTGAGTTTAGCAGGAGTAACAAGTTCGTGACTAAACGTAAACAAAAAACAAAGAATCAACATCAAACAATTTCAAAAAAATCAGCGGCCCTATCGTCTGGGAGCGCATCTAAAAAGAAG
>JBLILW010000215.1:0-4090 GCA_047638435.1 Urechidicola sp. | reverse complement strand
TGGTTGAGTCTCGTAGGTCAACAAAAATCGCTAGCACTTCGCGTTGTTCACCACTCACACCACCCTTTTGAGTTGTACTTCCATAGTGCAAATCAGGTTAAACCAGAGGGCTAATGTGCAGGTTTTTTGAAGGTCGAGTCTGACAGGCTACTCGTACATCGTAATCAGCTCTAATTTTATCAAGCGCAAACCGTTCGAGGCGTGTGGAATAGCGTTGTTGCGAATGACTTCAAATATAGTCTGACCTGCTTTAAATTTTAGCTCGTGCCCACTGATATGCCTTAAAACAATAGACCTCGCTTTGTCCTGAAAACGTAACTTGATGGCTCTCGACAGTAAGGTCAGCACTAACAATGCATAGAAACTGAAAAGTATCAGGTCGCGGATCTTGTTAACAGTCCAGGTCGGAGTCTGTTTAGTGGGTGTCGAAACATAGCCGTCAGATTGACCATCACTACCGAAAGATTCACTTTTGCATTCATAACTACCGCCATAGCTATTGCCATCACTATATTTATTAGACTTATTGGTCGTTTCAGTCTGCTGACTATCGAGCTCTATATTGACTCTTACTGTCGCAAGCATTACCAGTAATGGCACCAAAATAGCCCAGGGATAGAGATACAGAAATCCCCTTGTGTACCATGAGAACAGGCGAAAGAAAAAATGCAACCCTATCATCACGTGACTCCATGCAACCAGCAGCAATAAAGTCTGCCGAATAGCTAACCAACTATCACTTCGAATCGCAATAAGTACCAATTCGTAATTTATTTCCGAGTCCATAAACTCTCGTGCACCCCAAGTGCCAGCAACATGACCCACCAACAATGGAATAATCGACAATCCCAGTAATAATTGTGCCAATTCCCAGACGGGCATGCGCAATGTCGTTCGTCTGTAAATCGACATTAAAGCCAGACTAAAATGCGTCAGTAACGACCCATAGATCAAAAGAACCCCGAAGCCAGAAAGGCGTTACTACTGTAAGCATCGCCTCCATTGCATTAAAGAGATTAAACCAAGCATGTGGTTGCTTAGGTGGATCGTGATATAGCTCGCCAATATCAATCCAGTGGTAATACGTAGTCGCCTTTCTGTCAAACTCACCTGACAGTAGTTAACCCTATTCCATTAATTTTATAGATCGCATTATGAAAAACTATATCGACTAAAGATAGCCTGCTAACCGAGACGCTAAATCTAATGTTTGTTAATATTGCGGCTTCCAGTACAAAGAGGCAGGGCATGGTATTCACCAAAGGGCTTAACCATTTAGGTTTATCGGCCAGTAATCTTGATCAAACCCTCGACTATTTTATTCAGCGCCTGGGATCAGAAGAGTTAAGAAAAACCTGGGGATGTCCGAATCAATATCATTTTATCTGGTACTTAATGTGAGTGATGTAAGCACTAATATTGTTTTGACAACACTGAATGCCAGATACATGCATTCTGCGTTTGGTCTTCGGTATCTTTATGCCAACCTGGGTGAACTACAAGCCCAGGCGCAGATAGTTGAATTCACAATTAGTCAGCGTCCGATGGATATTGTCGAAAAGCTTCTGAGCTATGAACCCAAAATTATTGGTTTTAGTGTCTACATCTGGAATGTTAAAGAAATTGGCGAAATAGTCTCGCTCATTAAGCAAGTGGCACCAAAAGTAAAAATTGTACTTGGTGGACCTGAGGTTAGCTTTACAAAAGACTTACCACCACTGGCTGATTTGGCCGACTATATTATTACCGGTCCGGGAGAAAAAAGCTTCACGACCCTATGCTTTCAACTCCTTATAGGACAACCGCCCGAACAAAAAATAGTCACCGGTGAAGCACTCAATCTCAACGATCTGAATCTACCTTACGAATACTACAACGATGAAGATATTCGTAACCGTCTTATCTATGTCGAGGCATCAAGAGGCTGCCCGTTTAAATGTGAGTTTTGTCTTTCGTCTCTAGATAAAACATCTGTGCCCTTCGAGATTGAGGCCTTTTTAAGCGAAATGGACAAGCTGCATAGACGAGGTGCGCGTAACTTCAAGTTCATTGACCGCACTTTTAATTTGAAAGTCGCTACCAGCATCGCTATCTTAGAGTTTTTTCTGCAACGAATGTCCGACGATCTCTATCTTCACTTTGAAGTCATTCCCGATAATCTGCCTCAAAAATTGAAAGCAGCGTTGGTTAAATTCCCTAAAAACTCATTACAGTTTGAAATTGGCGTACAGACCTTTGATCCAGTTATTCAACAACTCATCAGCCGCAAACAAGACAACCAAAAAACTCACGACAACTTAAGCTGGCTACGTGAAAATACAGGTGCTCATATCCACGCCGATTTGATTTTCGGCTTACCTGAAGACAGTCTCGACAATTTCGCCGATAGCTTTGATCAACTCGTGACACTAAAGCCGCAGGAAATCCAACTCGGCATATTAAAGCGGCTGCGTGGTGCGCCAATCAATCGTCATAGCGACTGGTACCGACTGCGTTACAATCCAAATCCGCCCTACAATATACTCAGCACCCGTGATATTAGTTTTGCGACGATGCAACGGGTTAATCGATTCGCACGGTTCTGGGACATGATTGGCAATTCGGGTCGATTTCGAGAAACCCTGCCGCTTATTTTGGGCGATACCCCGTTCCAGCGATTCCTCTTACTTAGCGATCACTTATATGAAAAAGCGGGCAGTACCTGGAAAATATCGCTAAAGCGAATATTCGAGTTGCTCTATAGGGTTTTGGTAGAAGGCTTAGGTGAGGACTCTAATCTAATCAAACAGTCACTGCTACTCGATTATCAACGTGCCGGACAAAAATCAACGCTCGATCTGGGTGGTTCATCGTTAGAAATCATACCCAAAACAGGCAGGGCCAATAAGCGACAACAACAGCACCTGTAATCAATAAATTAAAAATGCACTTTTTCCACGATTGCGGCGGCAGCTCCGAGCTGGTGCGCCAGCACGGTCAATCCTCATGTACTATCGTACACTTCGGTTCTCCGCGTAGTGCTTTCTTGCACTTATTGCCATGGATGGCATGTATGTCTATTTTGCATCGTTACATGGATGTAACCAATTTGAGCAATCCAGGAGCAATTGCCGAGGAGCAAAAAAATAGTCTACGAAAAAATTACTATTTTTAGAGGTTTCTTTAATTCATTGACGGATAAGATAAGAAAAATGATGCCGAATACTACATTACCACCTAAACAAACGGGTGAAAGCGCCTGGATTGGAAGTGATCTGGCTAAACGCGACAATGAGTGGTTAACACAATTGTCACCCGTTGATATCACTGAACTAGAGCGCGCAGCTGAGCCGTTGGTCTCGGACTCATTCAATATCGGCGCAATGACACAAGCGCAATTCGTACTGCCGAAATTTAGCCACAAGTTAGCAGCATTACGAAACGAACTCATTTTGGGCCGTGGCTTTTCGGTGCTGCGAGGGCTTCCTGTTGCCAGTTATAGCGAACGCGAAGCTGCCACCATTTTTTATGGCATAGGGATTCATCTAGGTTTAGCGCGATCACAAAACGCAGCGGGGCATGTATTAGGGCATGTCCGCAATTTGGGTGGTTCGAGCAATGATCCTAACGTGCGTATTTATCAGACCACCGAACGCCAAACCTTCCATACTGATTCGGCCGATGTGGTCGGATTGATTTGTCTTCAGCCTGGGAAGTCTGGCGGGCTGTCGCAGTTGGTTAGCGCTCAAACTATCTACAATGAAATATTCGACAACCGTCCCGATTTACTCACACCATTACTTGATCCTATAGCCACTGACCGTCGTGGCGAAGTTCCTGATGGCATGCTGCCCTATTTACTGATTCCGGTTTTTAGCTGGTTTGAGAACTTCCTGACACCATTTTATCAACGACAATACATCGACTCAGCTCAGAGATTCGAAGACACACCTCGCCTCACTGAAAAGCATTCGGAAGCTTTGAATTATTTTGATGATCTAGCAAACCAGTCAGACCTAAATCTGTCGATGAAGCTAGAAAAGGGTGACATGCAATTTGTCTATAACCATGCACTATTACACGACAGAACAGCATTTGAAGACTGGCCTGA
>JBLILW010000214.1:0-4111 GCA_047638435.1 Urechidicola sp. | reverse complement strand
CATAATGACCACCACCAGGGCCACCCACGACAAAACTGAATTCAGGTGTTTGATTAGCGTAACTGGCGGTTGGTGAATTACGATTACCGAACCGTCCTGCAATGGCGCCTTCCGATGTTGGTTGGTCACTATCCGGATCAGCAAAACCGGCAGTTGATAAATGACAGCTGGCACATGATTGCCCCGGTGGGTTTGATAAATTTGTGTCGAAGTAAATTTTTTCGCCTAAGGCTGCCTGGGTGATGGTATCTATGGCTTTAGCAGTAGTTGCAGTAGTCGCATTTTCAGCATCAGTTGATGAGCTTCCGCCACAACCAGAGAGCATGAATGTTAGGAGCAATGTTAAAGTTATCATGCCGACGTCGAAATAGTTCAGTTACTTGGTGTCGGTCAAATTCTGCATGTCTGTATCCTGATGTTTTTAGATGAAGAGAGTGTCGGTTTAAAGAGTGAAAACAATGTGAAAGAAAAGTGGAGATTAGACAGCTTTAATAGAATTTTTCATGGTAACTATAAATTCACTGTTGATCGAAAGGCTAGGATTCTACCGATCAACAGTGATCACTTAGAATCGTATTAAAAACTAGTCAGATTGCTTGTGTGTTTTACGCTGCGGTCTGAATTGCTGCATATAAGATTCGAGCTGGTAAAGTTGCTGGTGGTCGAGAACCGTCAATAGCTGTTCTAGGTGTTGATTTCGAAGGATGTGCATCTCTTCACGATCCTGTTGCTTCTTTTGATGAAACTGCTTCATCTTTTGATGATGGCCTTGCATGATTTTTTTTAGTATCTTCGCTTTACTATCTTCGAGTTGTAGCTGAATGGTCAGGGCTGCTAGGTCAGGACGTTTTACTTTTTCGGGTTGATTGGCAAAACTAACTTGACTAATGATGATTAACAGGCTGGCGATTATGGTTGATGTTTTCATTTGTGTGCTCCATTGTTATTGATAGTGCTTATCGGGAGCGCTTACTATGCAGGCATATTGAGCAAAAAATGTCGCCAAAATAAGGAAAGGATGAAATCCCGTTAAATGAGTTGGGATGGGAGTGAGGTTGGCGATCTTAACGCGTAACCCGACTCAACTTAATAGTACTGTCAAGAGGCGGCTATTCGAACTTGTATCCCGCGCCATAAACAGAGTGAACGGCGCTGTCTTTTAAACCGATACTGATCAATTTCTTACGTAGTTTTTTGATATGACTATCGATCGTACGGTCGGTTACGATTCGATTATCGTTGTATATTTTTGTCATAAGACTATCGCGTGAAAAAATACGACCGGGGTATTCGAATAGTGTTTGTAATAACTTGAATTCAACTAGGGTCAATTCGATGGCTAGCCCGTTCACCTGAACCTGTAGGGATGTCTCGTCTAGTGAGAGTGCCGATTTTACAAGTGTGGGTTTCTCAATACGACGTAATACTGTTTTAATCCTCGCAATCACTTCACGTGGACTGAAGGGCTTGCAGATATAATCGTCAGCACCCAGTTCTAATCCCAGTAAACGGTCGATTTCCTCAACTCTGGCGGTGATCATGATGATCGGTAGGTTTGACTTTTGACGAGTTTCCCGGCAGATGGTTAAACCATCCACACCCGGTAGCATAAGATCAAGCATCATCAGCTGAGCGGTATTGTCTCTCAACCATTTAAGTGCTTCTTCACCATCTTGAATTAACTTTGTCGAAAACCCTGCATCTTCACAATAATCTTGGAGCAATTCGGCAATTTTAATTTCATCTTCGACTATGAGAATTAAACTTTTTGCAGTCGCAGTTTGCATTATTAGATTCTAGTTGGTTATCTAGTTGATAAGTAAAGGCAATGATACAATAAATGAAATACCACCTAACTCAGAATGCCTCGCTTCAATACTGCCCTGGTGGGCAGTGACAATGTTTTGACAAATGGCGAGTCCCAGACCTGAGCCACCCGTATTTCGGTTTCGTGAAGCGTCTACCCTATATAGCCTGTCGAATAATCGAGCAATATCAGTCTCCGTTACGCCAGGTGTCGAGTCGGACCAGATAACCAAAACATGATCCGCTTTTTTTTGTATTGCGATGACAAGGCTTCCAGGTGATTGAGTATAGTGGCGAGTATTGTTTGCCAGATTAGTAAACAATTGATCGAGCCTTCGAAAATCGCCATGAATTTGGTATTGGTTGTGATCATGCGGTAGTTGCATCGACACATCAATTGACTGCGAGTCGAACGATGCCTGATGTTGTTTTACTATATTTGTTACCAGTTCAACAATGTCGATTGTGGTCTTTTGATAGCTCAAAGCGCCAAGATCAGAGAGCGACAATTCGTGTAAATCATTCACCAGCCTGGATAAACGTAATACCTCTTGATGTAGAGATTCGACAGCGGGTTTATTAAATTGACGAATGTCATCCTGAATGGCTTCTAGCTCTCCTTGTAGCACCGCGACAGGTGTCCTTAACTCGTGCGAAATATCGGCTATCCATTGCTGCCTTAACCTTAGGCTTTTATCCAAAGTTTTCGACAGGACATTAAAGTCCTGTACCAGTTCGGAAAATTCATCATTGCCCTTATGAATGAGAGATATTTTGAAATTGCCGGAAGCAAGAGCGTGCATCGCATGTTTTAGCTTTTCAATCGGGCGTACCAATAACCGTGAAAGTGGAATCGAAATAATGGCACTAATGAGTAATATGCCAAGGATCATCCACGAAAAATTACTTTTAATCCGGTCTGTGAACAGGACGTCAAGTTCTGAGGTGACACTAAGCCGCCGTACAAACCCGAGTTGGCCAATCACAATTGCGTTTTGTTTAATTGGTATCCAGTAGGCATTTTTAAATTCATGCGGTGGCCCGATTATAAGTTGCTGATTCTGGTCGAGTAACAGAAATGGTCGATGGTTCGGTTGTGGTCTGCGGTCTGCTGGTGGCGGGGGCTGATCAGGTTTTTCGTCAAAAGATACATTATTTTTTCCTTGGCTATCTGGGCCAAAGCCATTAACAGGTTCATATCTTCCTCTTGCGGGTCCCCGAGCTATATAGGGGCTTACGAGTTTGCGCCAGATCAGATTTCTGTGATTTTCGGCCCATCGCCAATTGCCTTGTCTTGAATACTCATCTGACAAATCAATCGCAAGGGGCGCGAGACGAGTCGCTTCGGTTTTATCCAGATAATCACTAAAACTAGTATCGAAAATCCAGCTTCCGAAAGCATAAATAGTCCCCGCTAAAAGACAGTTTGCTACTAGGATGGCAAGGAAAAGCTTATGGCGAATTTTTATTTTCAGGTTGAATGATCCATGTAACTTGTTTTAAACGTTTGAGTGTGGCGATTTTCGTTAGTAAATACCAGCGAAGCAGGTTGTGTTTCATATTGTTTTCACAATTGCAGAGTTGAGTATCGCCTACCTGACAAATAAAAAGTGGAATATTTTTTTGCTTTAATGGTTTGTCATGATGACTTCCGATCTGCATGTTATTAACGTTGTTAGGATAAATTCAATGTCAAAGGTCTGCGGCCTTCTTAGTTAGTCTTTGCAAACTGCAAACTAATTGCTATTCAGGTTCGCAATTTGAATATGACAGCCTACAGATTAAACCCTCAAGAAGGTCATCGAATAAGATAGAGGCCCAGTCAAGTCGCATAAACCGTGAAGTGACGAGCCCAGGAGCAGTAAATTCGTTTATAAAGCAAGGGAATAAAAAATGGCATGATAATTGAAATGGTAAATGTGTTTTCAGAAAATGCGGTTTGTTATGAAGTATTTAAAAAAAAATCACATCGGTTTGGTACTGATTGCTTTGATCTTAAGCGCAAAAACAACTCCATTTAGCAGCCACCCATCTAAGCCATTTCTGATTCAGGACTCGGTTGCTCAAATTCATGGAGCCAATCGGGTAATTGGTGACTACAGCTTATTGTCTCTTGGCATTGGAACAACAAATAAAATCAATGAAGTTGTCTCTAGTTCTAACTTTGATGTCACCCATGTCTATGCCCTTGTTTATGGATTAGGCACGGTTGTAAGAATTGGCAATGACTCTAAGGCAGAACCGCTGCGATTTCCCACAAGCTGTCTTAGGACGATGTTTGCCCGCTCTCATATGAGCCAACGGC
>JBLILW010000213.1:0-4115 GCA_047638435.1 Urechidicola sp. | reverse complement strand
GGGCGTTTTTAGCCTGTTTGGCAAAAGGTTACCACTCAGTTTAAAACTATTCTTATTGTCAGTTGCGATTTTTGATGATATTGCAGCGATTGTCATCATTGCGATATTTTACTCACAGGAATTATCTATCACCTCGCTCAGCATTGGTGGTGCCGGTATCTTTACCCTATTTGTCTTAAATCGGTTTAAGGTGCCCTACCAGAGCATCTACATATTTGTAGGTATAGTTATCTGGGCGGCTGTTTTGAAGTCTGGCGTACATGCCACCTTAGCTGGGTTTGCAATAGCACTATTTATCCCTTTCCATTTGAAAAATGAGCATGGCAATTCAATGCTTGAGCAAATGGAACATGGCCTTCAGCCTTGGGTTGCTTTCTTTATCCTACCATTATTTGCTTTTAGTAATGCGGGTGTCAGTTTGCTCGGTATACAGCTGGCTGATCTATACAACTCAATCACAATTGGCATCATGCTGGCACTTTTTTTTGGTAATCAAATCGGTATTTTCGGTATCAGTTGGATAGCCGTTAAACTCGGTCTGGCACGCTTGCCCAAGGACACCAATTGGCAGCAGTTATATGGCGTTTCCTTGCTATGTGGTATCGGATTCACAATGAGTCTTTTTATCGGCTCACTTGCCTTCGAACAATATGATGCAAGCTATCTTAACCACGTCAAGATCGGTGTGTTAGCTGGCTCAATTCTATCAGCCATTGCTGGCTCTTACGTTATTTCAAAAGCCCCTTTAACCCCATCCCCATCAACTCCATTAAAAGAGGAACTAGGTCATGCGAAGTCATAGTACCGACTCAATTATCCCGGCCTTGCCATTTATTATTCTAAGCCATAGCGCTACAGTAACCGAGGAATCTTTACAAGCCGGGTCGCCTTCTCCCTGCAACGCCAGCATTAAATCAAACCCTCAAATAATACAGGGTTTGCTAAAGGTCATTAATTAACGAATAAAATGATCGCGAAAAACTAGTGTTTGTATTTTTAAATGAAAGGAGAAACGAGTATGAATATCCAAGTCAATTTTAGAAATATCAAAAAAAGTAACGCTGCAATTATCCACATTAGTGATCGCATATCTTTAGCTTTTGCAAGAACACAGGATGCAATTCAAAGTGTGTCTATCATTGTCAGCGACGTGAATGGCCCGAAAGGTGGCATAGACAAACTATGTCGTATTCTGATCAAGTCATCTCTGCTACCCGACATAGTGATAACTGAAAACCAGGCCCACATAAGTACGGCTATTGACCGCTGCATTGCTCGCGCCAGACAAAGCCTGTCTCGAAAGCTAAAGCGAAATAAACAGCCTTTACAGCAGCGTATGAAACTACAGCACTTGCTTCTGGCAGATGATGACATTATAGCTAGTTCGAGTATTTGATAACTAACCCTGGAGAGGCTTTTACTGTTGTACGGCCTCTTCTAATAACTCACTTGTTAGTACTTACTTTAAAACAGTAGCCAGGAGATGTTCTAATGGAAATATCAAAGAATTTATCGTCAGAAAACTCAATTGCTGATACCAAGAGTCAAAACAGTGTACTCAGAAACACTTACCTTTTACTTTCCACAACGTTGTTTTTCAGTGCTATTACTGCCACTACAAGTACATTATTAAAACTGCCCCATCCAGGTATCGTCATTACTCTGGTAGACTACTTTGGTTTGTTGTTACTGACGTCAAAACTGCATAATAACGCCGGCGGCATCTACAGCGTTTTTGCTCTAACTGGGTTCATGGGCTACACCATTGGCCCCATTGTTGGTGCCTATTGGGCAATGGCACGGCCATTGTCATGCAAGCGATGACAGGAACCGCCGCGATATTTTTAGGCTTGTCGACTTTTGCCACTTCAAGTCAGCGAGACTTCAGCTTTTTAGGACAGTCTCTATTGATCGGCGTGATTGTTGCCTTTTTGATCGGCATTGGTGCCTTAGCATTCGAAATGACAGGGCTTTCACTCGCTGTATCAGCCATGTTTGTCATTTTAATGTCGGGCATGATTCTATATCAAGTGAATCGAATCATGCGAGGTGGAGAAACCAACTAAATCATGGCAACGGTAACGCTATTTGTTTCCATATTTAATTTATTCACAAGCCTATTGCATTTACTAGGCTTCGCTCAGCCGGAGTAGACAGCTATGTTTGCCGTATTCACACCGTCAGGAAGAGTCTTTTCAGGCACTCTGGAACAGCTACGCCGTGTCGAGAAAACGTTAAAATCAAACTCGACACGGCAAGCGGGCATAAGTCATACGGATCCAAGCCAAGCTGACGTTAATCGGTCACAGTATGGACAAAACGACGCTCAGGCGTACAAAGTTCCCGCAGCTAAAACCCAGTCTTATCTGACGCTTTTAAACGAGGCTAAGCAACGTGAGCCAATTTATCAAGCCTATCAAGTGATGAGTCCTAATGTGCAGGTGATACTGAACTCATGGACAATCGCAGAAGCATTAAACAAGTTTCAAGCGTTCCCTTATCATCTTTTCCCCATTGTTGATAGCAGTCGAAATCTACTGGGAAGCTTGTCCAGAAAAAATCTTTATGAATTTTTACTCAACAATAAATCATCTCGATCTGCGATGACACAATTGATTAGCGAGCGTTTTTTAGACGAAGAGACACTGGCCTACTCAGCTGAGCCAGTCACCGATGTTAGGCGAATTATTCGTTTGTTGATCGACAAGAAGCTTGATGCACTCACTATAGTTGAAGAGAATGGGCGAATGGCAGGCATAGTGTCACGCTCCGATATTTTGCAATGTACTGTTGCAGAACCGCCACTCTCACTTTGGTGTTAGCTCGAAAAATAGCCCTGTTATCAACCGCCGTCTTTCTCGATCACCAAAACGATTTCTCCCACTTGAAAACCCCATTTCGTCATTACCGATTCATTAATCAAAACGTTTTTAGAAACCAGGTACATTCGGTCATCGATGTTTAAATCAAGCGTTCCATCTTCGTAGGGAACCCGCAATACATAGTTCAAAAATAAGCTGTTACCCGCCACTTTTAACTGTGAACTGCCAATCACGTCGTTTGCTGTTCCGATATATTTTCCAGCCTCATCTTTCACAATGGTCCAAATACGCTGCTGCTCTTCACCATCATCGAATACAAATTTTTCATCCAGTGTACCAACGTCATTCTTCCAAGATGCATCGATACTGGCATCGAAATATCGAATTACTTTTCCACTTCGATCTTTAACTATGCCGTGTGCGCGAAGTGTGCCATTGAAGAACTCTTGCAGTACCAACTTAGGGCTGTTATTCGCATAATCTGTCACCGATATACTGGTGCAAGCAGATAAAAATCCCACGGTAAAAATCAGTAAGCCGCACCTAATCATATTTTTCGTCATCTTCAAGATCTCTCGTCTAAGTAGTTCTAAATATTGTCTGCTGTATCGGCTTTTACAAAATCACAAGCCACTGCTTTTTTCTGGTATTGATATTTGATATCAACAACAAGTCCATCGCCATTGGCGTCATTAATATTGGACAAACCACGATATCGACTCAACCGCATCAAAGTTGAGTCATACCCCAATTCTATGGGTGAAGCGAGCATTCGGAAGAACCAGTTAGATGGCTCTAAAGCGAAGCACTGATCGGTGTTTGTTTCATATTGGCAATGCGACTTTTTAACCCGTAATGAAATCAGTTGGAAGCGTGACACCAAGGGAAATTGGAAAAACTTTGTGTTACCTGACACTAACTTTTTCCAGTGGTCTCGAATAAAAAAATCGAACCCAGCGTCGGTCACGACTGGGGTTTTGCCGAGCGCCGATAGTTGATACTGCCGATTACTCTCCTGTCCATCACGAGCGGTCATCGACATCATTAAAGTGCCTTGATCTAACGTGACCTTAACCTTTTCCTGGTTCAGAACATCAGTTTGAGAAAATGATGGTGTGATACGACCCGACTGATAATCGAGTGTTTTATGTGCAATTAAAGTGCCGTCAATAGATTGGTAAAAAACATCACTAGCCAATTCATTAGCTGCACCACAGCGAATCTCTTTGTAAAGACTCACGCCACTTTTTAATCCAGTCGCTTCACCTACCACCTGTTCGTAAAGCTGCTCTG
>JBLILW010000212.1:0-4160 GCA_047638435.1 Urechidicola sp. | reverse complement strand
AAGGGCACCCATATCATCGTGAATAGATTTTCCTAATTTATGGTGCTTTTTTAAGTTGCTCTTCAGTTGTTATCTGTCTTTTGATACTAAATTGATCGATAATATTGCTAATGATATATCTCGCTTCTAGTTCCCCTCGTCGTGCCGAATTATTACGCCAAATTGGTGTTGAATTTGAGGTACTAGCTGTCGATGTCGACGAGTCTCCGCTTGCGTTGGAAACACCCGAGCAGTATGTGCGTCGAATTGCTAAAGCCAAAGTTGATGCAGCGGGTGATGCTGTGGACGGTGAGGGTATACCGATACTAGCCGCAGATACGATCATCTCGATTGGCAATGAAATTGTGGGTAAGCCGGACGATCAGGCGCATTGCCGATGTATACTATCAAAACTGTCTGGTAAAACACATCAGGTGCTCACTTGCTTGGCTTTTCGTTACCAGAGGAAAACCCATCTAACATTATCGCTGAATCAGGTACGGTTTAGGTTGGTAGAGACGGAAGAAATAGCCACTTATTGCTCTAGCATGGAACCATTGGATAAAGCAGGCGCTTACGCTATTCAGGGCAAAGCAGCCATTTTTGTCGAAAAATTAGAAGGAAGTTATTCATCTGTCATGGGCTTACCCCTGTTCGAGACAGCAAAAATTTTGCAACAAGCCGGCTTTACGGTTTTGTAGGAATAGTGGTATAAGCATGACAATTAGCGAAGAAATACTCATCAATATTACGCCACAGGAAACCCGTGTCGCGATAGTCGAAAACGGTGCCTTGCAGGAAATGTGTATCGAGAGAGAAGGCAATCGAGGCATAGTTGGGAATATTTATAACGGCAAGGTCAATCGAGTTTTGCCAGGAATGGAAGCGGCGTTTGTTAACATTGGTTTAGAGAAAGCTGGTTTTTTGCACGTCTCTGATATTGATAATAAGTCCGACGTGGACGCAGAAGTACCCCAGCCAGCAATCAACGAATTATTACGTGAAGGCCAGGCTCTTATGGTGCAAGTGGTCAAGGATCCGATGGGCACTAAAGGTGCGCGCCTCACAACCAGCATATCGGTGCCATCTAGGTATCTGGTTTACATGCCGAACTCGTCAATGATAGGTATTTCGGTCAAGATAGAAGACGAAGCTGAGCGCGAACGCTTAAGAGCTTTGTTGGGAGAATTTTTAAATGACAACCGAAAGGGCGGTTGCATTGTGCGCACTGCCGCAGTCGGTGTCGATGAAGAAGAACTGCACCGCGACATTAACTTTTTGAGTAAGCTTTGGGATGAACTCGCCGAATCCGCTCGGTCAGTCAAACCAGGTACTTTGGTACACGAAGATCTGCCGTTAGCAATTCGCACGCTGCGTGACATGGTGGGGAAAGACACCAGTGTTGTTAAAGTTGATTCAAGAGAAACCTATCAAAAAATGGTCAAGTTTGCCGGACGTTACATTCCTGATTTACCCGCTAAAATAGAGCACTACCCCGGTGAACGTCCACTGTTTGACCTGTATAACATCGACGATGAAATCCAGCGTGCATTAGGGCGTCAGGTGGGGTTAAAGTCAGGTGGTTATTTAATTATTGATCAAACTGAAGCGATGACCACTGTCGACATCAACACCGGTGCATTCGTCGGGCATCACAACCTTGAAGAGACTATTTTCAAAACCAATATGGAAGCCTCGCAGGCAATAGCCAGACAACTTAGGCTGCGTAATTTGGGCGGGATTATCATTATCGACTTCATTGATATGGCACATGAAGACCACCAAAGGCAAGTTTTGAAATCGCTAGAAAAACATCTGGCTAAGGATCATGCTAGAACACAGGTATTCGACGTGTCACCACTTGGTCTAGTCGAAATGACCCGTAAGCGCACCCGCGAAAGTCTAGAGCACGTATTGTGCGAACCCTGCCACACCTGTCATGGGCGCGGCTCGCATAAAACGACAGAGACCGTTTGTCACGAAATACTGAGAGAAATACTACGAGAAGCCAGGATTTATGACGAGGCGCAACAACTTTTAGTGATGGCTAATCAAGATGTGATAGACCGCCTACTAGATGAAGAAGCAGCTAGTTTGGCAGAGCTTGAAACCTTTGTGAAAATACCGGTCAAACTCCAAGTTGAGACGCATTTTTCGCAGGAAACCTATGATGTCGTGCCGGTCTAATTCACCCCAAATAATTACTGTTTGTAATCAATAATAAATAGGACCCACGACAGGATTAATGCAAACCGTCATTCGCCCAACACTAAAAATATTATACTGGATGCTCATTCTGTCGGCAGTGATGATTGGTGTTCTACGCCTGAGTATTCCACAGGTTCAATATTTCAAAAGTGATATAGAAACTTTACTAAGGCAATCCGTATTACCCGGCTTAAGTTTTAGTAATGTTGAATTGGAATGGAAACAATTCGACCACCTGATTCATGTACGCAATGCCACACTGACAATACCGAATCACATCGAATCCATTGTCGTTGAGCAACTGAGTTTAGAAATCAGTCTGTGGAGAAGCCTGCTGGCCCAGTCACTTGTTATACACGAGGTCAACGCAGTGGTTGAATCATTGACGATTCGCAAAGACCAAAACAAGCATTGGTGGCTAAGTGATATATCGCTGAGTGACTTGATACTGCCAGATAAGTCAATCCAGTCCAGTGAGCATGGCCTACTTGAGTTTGATGTGTCTCAAATCATCGGATTAACCCCAAATATAATTCATATCGAAATCGACCATATCACCATTGATGATGAGCATGGTGGACAGCAACATAAAATAGAACGTACGGTATTTGAAATGCAGCGCCGTCAAGGTGTAGTGCGAGCAACCTTTAATACAAATTTGCAAAGTCTGGGTGGACAGCTGAGTGCAAAAGGCATTTTTAGCAAGCACAAAGGCCTTCTATACTCAGAGATAAACAAGCTCAATGTAAGCCCACAGTTGGCCAGCCTATTCGATATCGAAATCGCTGGACTGCAACAGGCTAGGCTCACCAATGCTAATTTCTGGTTAAGCCTTGACGCTGAAAAATCACCAGTTATACAAACTAATTTTTCTATCGACAACGGGCAATATCAGGTTGCTGATGCAGCAAACTCTCTACCGTTTTCCTTCGACACTCGACTTAGTATTCAAAAGCTGAAGCAAGATTGGCGAATGATAGGACAGCTTGATCAACTCGTTTTGAATGGAAAGAAAGTCCCTGGAATTGAAACACAGTTGAACCTGACTCAAATTGAAAACACAACCAACTTGTCAGGCTGGATAAAAAGCCTAGACCTATCGATACTAACCGCACTAGACAATAAGACGCTGCCAGATAGCATTGCAAAAAAGGTAGTGAGCAGTGAGCTATCAGGCGATCTTGATAATATTTGGTTCAACCTCGATCCTACTAATGTCAAAAATTTATCCCTAACGACACAAATCAATCATTTGACCATTAACCCTGTTTTAGGGATTCCTGGGTTTAATGACCTAGCGGCTTCATTGGTGATAGGCAATCAAAACCTAAAGCTTAAATCGATAGGCAAACAAATAGCGCTAGATTTTGCAGACAGTTTCAGGGCACCTATCGAACTAGACCGTTACAGTTTAGAGGCCAATGCTAGCCTTGATAAGGCTGGTGTGCGCCTATCTATTTCCAAATTCGAAGCAAGTAATAGTGATATCAGTTTGGCCGGTCGGCTGCGGTTAGATTTTGACCAAGCGGATACTCCGTTTATGTATCTCAGAGCTAGTTTTGATCAGGGTAATGCGGCGAGTAAATCTAAATACCTACCGGTAAAACTACTCCCCGAAAGTGTGCTTGCCTGGCTTGACGACGGTATAAAAGACGGCGAAGTGTCGGAGGGTAATTTGTTGTACCACGGCCGACTGAAGAGCATTCGAACCCTGGATAAAGAGCAGTCAGGTGGGCTCTATGTCGACTTTAAGGTAAACAACTCAACCCTGATGTTTAGCCCGGCATGGGACACAGTGCTTAACGCTAAAAGCATAATTACATTCCATAATCTTGGTTTTTTGGCAGATATATCAAGCGCTAGTTTTGGCGATCTTGATGGTGTGTATGGACAAGTATCGATAGCCGACCTTTCTAAACTGACAATCAACTTGAATCTTCATGCTAATACCGAAACCAGTAAAGCATTGCCAA
>JBLILW010000211.1:0-4211 GCA_047638435.1 Urechidicola sp. | reverse complement strand
CTTTCACATTATCATATCTTATAGCTCACCCCTAATTTTTTTCCGAAGTTTTTTCCGAATCAAAATGCTTGATACAACCTCATGTTCGTCGCTGATAAACCTATTGGGGACAAGAAGGCGGCGCAAAATTTTTGAAAGAGAAATAATCAGGTAGAGCGCCGTTATCGGCAATCAATCTAGCGGGTAAAGTCATCTTTGGGGAATTTCTCATTCGCTCTGGTAGCACAGCGGCGCTATATCAGAGAAATTGGGTTCTGTTAGTTCGGCAAAAGCTAAGCTACTGATAATTTGCGAGGCAAAATCTTGATTCAACTAATTATAAATTATTCGAATGTCACTACTTTAACCGGTAAATTAGACTTCTTCTCGAATAGATCGTAAAGCAAGCAAGCCCAAAACTGGTCCAGGAATAAGCAGCCAGAAAATATACTGCACGCCAAGTACCGGCAGTAAATTACTGGTGAGTTGAATGCTCACTACGGTAATTAGAAAGCCAATTGAATTGACAATTGTCAATGCTGACCCAACGTATTCACGAGGTGCATTTTGAGCAGTGAGCGTTGAGAATTGAGGCGAATCACCAATGACTGTCACCCCCCAAACTAGCATAAACAGTATAAAAACAGGCCACTCAGCGAGGAATAAAAAGGGAGATAGGATACAACAGACACCAGAAATGAAAAGTTGAATCGAAGCGACTTTAACGCTGCCTAATTTACCAGACATTAATCCGCCGACAGCACAACCAATGAAACCGACGGCTATTGTAATGAAAGACCAAAATGAAATATTCATCGACTGATTCGAATGAGTGGCATAACCCAGTAAAAATAAAGGTATAAATGCCCATAGCGTGTAAAGCTCCCACATGTGTCCGAAGTAACCCAAAGTGGAAGCGCGGAATTTTTTGGAGCGAAATATAAGCGTAAGAACACTGGCGTTGAATGCTGATCCCTTCGGTAAAAAGGGGCCATCGGGTACCAATATCAACATTAATAGACCGCCAAATACAGCAATAAGAGAAACACCTGCTATAACTTGTTGCCACGGAATTTCAGTACCCAGGCTTCTAATGAGGTGTGGAAATGCGGTGCCCATTACTAAAGCACCCACTAGATAGCCCAAAGCACGACCTAACTCCTTCTCATACCAACTAGCCGCGATTTTCATCCCAACGGGATAAATACCCGCCAGAAAAAAGCCAGTCAAGAACCTCAGAAACAGTAATGTCGTCATCCCTTCAGGTGCCACCAGTAAAGCTGCATTCATAGTGGCACCAATTGTAGAGCAGGTAAAAAACACTTTACGGGGCGAAAACCGATCGGCTAACGCTAAATAGGCAAAAACTAAGGTTCCAACGATAAAACCAAGCTGTACTGATGACGTAACGTAGCCAAGACTTTGCTCAGGCAATGTCCAGCTTTGTTGTAAGTCAGAAATTATGGCATTGCCCGCAAACCACAATGAGGTGCCAGTAAACTGCGAAAAGATAATGATGGGTAGAATGTGGCTTGGTCTATTCACTGGGTCTATTCACTTCAACTACCTTGCAATGATTGGTAAATCAACGGGTCTTGAGAGCGAATGACGCCTTTAGTTAAAACTTTAGCCGTTATTCCGCCGTGGCCACGCATTGCGTTATAACCACCTGCCCCCAGCAGTTTCTCCATTTTGCTGCAAGGGTGGCATAAACCAGTCATCTCTAATTCACAGTCGCCTAGTCGAAACACTTTGTTTTTCAAGGCAAGTAAATTGATACCCGATACCACAATATTGCGCCTGAGTAAGGCTGGAGACATACGTTCATGACCCGTGCAACTAGCGATAAAGCCCAGGTGTTCGTATTGAATCAGTGTTACTTGGCGTGGGCTGTCGACTCGACCATTAAATCGGTCACCTTCAAGACCTTGGCCGATAATCAGTTTGGCTGAATCCAGCTCAATCATATCTACACCACGAGCTGGACGAATACCCATCCACTCGATACGCCCAACTTGAGGCAATGTTTCTAACAGGGTGTACAAAGGACTGGAAGGGTTCATTTCATAGGTTTATATTTGAACGGGCGATTGAAAATTAAGAGTTTGAGGTTCTTAATTGGTGATTAGAGAATATCTCGAATTAACAATTGCAATGACTCTCGATTTCTAAAATGATTGATGTTGAGTTCATAGTGAATATGAATGTTATCGTGGTTTGCTTCCAACACTTTGGTCGGTTGGAAAAAGGCGATGGCTTCAAACCGATTAATTGAAGTATCACTGTTTTGCTTTAGTTCGAACTTGATGTGTTTTTGCGCCAGTATTTTGCTATCAATGACTTCAAATTCACCAACAAAGCTAGGCAAGGGAAATCGCTGGCCCCAAGGGGTCAAATTTTGAATGGTCTTAGCGAAGTCGATAGTCATATACTGAGTGTCGAGCAAACCATCGCATTCGATTGAATCGTTAAAGCAGGTAGGGTCGACCAAATCTGAAATCACTGCCTGAAATGCAGTTGAGAAAAGGGCGAATGAATCTGCTTTCAAGCTCAGACCTGCGGCCATCGCATGGCCTCCAAATTTTAAAATGATACGAGGGTAACGTTTGTCGACGACATCTAGTATATCCCGTAGATGAATGCCTGGAATTGACCGGCCTGATCCTTTTAGTACGCCGTCTTCTGCCTCGGCAAATACGATGCAGGGGCGGTGATATTTTTCCTTCACTTTAGAAGCGACAATGCCAACAATACCTTCATGCCAGCCTTTCTGAAATAATACGATTCCAAGGTTAGCGCGTAATTCTGGTTCGCTTAGTTTAGCCAGTTGAATTTGCGCTTCATCTGCCATTGTCTGTTGTATGTTTTTTCTTAATTGATTGATATCGTTTAACTGGTTGGCAAATCCATCCGCACTTATTTGATCATCAGCTAATAGGCACTGAACACCGCTGGTCATGTCTTCGAGTCGACCAGCCGCATTTATTTTAGGCGCAATTGCAAAACCGATGTCGGTGCTTGTCACATGAGTGAGTTGTTTATTAGATATCTCAATCAGTGACTGAATACCTGCGCAGCAATGCCCAGCGCGCATCCGTCTTAAACCTTCATTGACTAAGAGCCGATTATGAAAATCAAGTGGCACCAAATCAGCCACAGTGCCTATCGCTACTAAATCGAGACAAACGGCAAGATTCGGTTCGACTCTTTGTTGCTGGAACCAATCGATATCACGTAAGGCTTTGCGTAACCCTAACATGAGGTAAAACGCGACTCCGACGCCCGCCAGATTTTTTCCTACGGTTTCATCAGGCCATGCATTTTGATTGATGATGACGTTGGCATTTGGTAACTCATCGGCTGGTAAATGATGGTCGGTGACAATAACATCGATATTTTGTGCCCGCAACAAAGCGATGCCGTCGGTGCTGGCAATGCCATTGTCCACCGTAATAACACAATCGGGGTTAGCGTCAATTATTTTGCGTGCGATGGAAACAGATAAGCCATAACCATCAATGAATCGATCGGGCATCAGATAACTGACGTTGTGATGCCCCATTAATGTCAATGCTCGAACACACAAGGCGGTACTGGTTGCACCGTCCGCATCGTAATCACCAAAAATCAATATATGTTCAACTTGTTCAATGGTGTTGGCCAAAAGTTTGGCTGCCTCTGGCAGATTTTTGATTGCATCGACAGGCAGCATTCGCGATAGTTTATAGTCAGTTTCATCGAAGGAACTAATGCCACGACCAGCCAAAATTTTCCACACAGGAGGAAGAAATTGAGTATCAGTTTTTAGTTCAGAGTGAGTAACATCCCGTATCAGTAGGCTGCGTTTGGTCATTTCTTATTCCATTTCAGGCTGACCAAAACTAACCAGATTTTTCGACGATCGCCAGATCTTGTATTTCGAAAATGGCGTCATTGTCAAATCAAAGCGATGACCAGCTCTTAATTGAAGTGATACACGACTCGATCGAAACAATATCAAGGCTGGCTTGAATACCATTTTTTCCAATATTTCTAGCTTGGCCTGTAAGTCATCACCACTCGATGATTTAAGTGCTTCTAACAATGAAAGGTCGATAACGACTGCGTTTTTGCTGCTTTTCATTTGAGTCAATTGATCGAGTGGCCAATGTTGGATATTGCTGCTGTCAGCAAAGCGAATCAACTGTTCGTCATCACAAAACCATTGAGCTGTATGATCATCAAACTTTGGT
>JBLILW010000210.1:0-4223 GCA_047638435.1 Urechidicola sp. | reverse complement strand
CTTCTGGTAATTCATATAAAAATCGGCTTGGCTCACATTGTAGTGTTTCGCCAAACCGTTGGCGCTGTTTGGCGTAGCTCAGGGTGAGTGTTTTTTCGGCACGTGTAATACCAACATAGGCTAAGCGGCGCTCTTCCTCAATACTGTCAGCCTCTTGAGATTGGTGATGAGGTAGGCTGTCTTCTTCGAAATTAACCATATAAACGTGTGGAAATTCTAGCCCTTTGGCGGCATGCAATGTCATAAGCTGGACGGCATCCTGTTCATTCTTTTCGTCGTCATTTTCAAGAATAGACATTAATGACAGATGAGTCACGAGGCTTTCGATTGATGAGTCGTCGCGTTGCTTTTGTAAATTACCAATCCAGCTAGTGAGCTCGGTTAAATTCTCTATGGCACTGTCCGCTTGCTTTGACGAGGTGCTGATATCGCGCAGCCAGTGTTCATAATCGAGTGTTGTGATTAAATGTTTGCTGAATGCGAGTGCATCCATCTCTTTGCTTTTGTTGCGAAGCTCGTCGATCAGGTCCGAGAAGGATTGAATTTTTATCCAGGCCCGTTTGGCAAGGTTCTGTTGCAGGCCATATTCCTTAATGGTTCTACCGATGCTGTTGTGACGGGATCCGGCATAGTTGGCAATTGTCTTAATGGTAGAGGCCCCGATTTCCCTTCTTGGTACATTAATGATGCGTAATAAGGCACGATCATCATCTGGGTTGGTAACGAGTCTTAGATAAGCCATGACGTCTTTAATTTCACTACGTTCAAAGAATGCCGTTCCTCCAGTGATCTGGTAGGGGACGGAATTGTCTCTAAGTGATTTTTCGAATACCCGCGACTGGAAGTTGCTGCGATACAATATGGCAAACTTTTTATAATCGTCGTTCGTTTGAAAGCGACGTGTAAGAATGTCTTGTGCCACGCGGCTGGCTTCATCATCTGCATTACGGCACGGAATAACCCGTATAAACTCTCCAGGGCCGGAGGCTGACCAGAGCTTCTTTTCAAATAAGTGTTCATTTATTGAGATCAGTTGGTTGGCTGAGTTTAGGATTCGACCGCTGGAACGATAGTTTTGCTCTAGCTTTATGACTTCAAGCGTGGGGAAGTCTTGCCCTAGCAGGTTAATATTTTCTGGCTTCGCACCTCTCCAGGCATAGATTGACTGATCATCATCGCCGACAACCGTGAGTTTTTGTCGTAACCCGGAAATCAATTTGATCAATTCGTACTGACTGGTATTGGTATCTTGATATTCATCAACGAGTAGGTAGTGGATTTTACCGCGCCATTTGAGCAGTGCGTCTTCATTGCGTCTAAACAGGATGACCGGCATCATGATCAAGTCGTCAAAGTCGAGTGTATTACAGGCGAGCATGTGTTCTTGATATTGCTGATATAGCCGAGCCTGGCTTTCAAGTAGCGGTGTGTCAGCCGTTCTGATGGCACTGATGGGATCTATGAATTCGTTTTTCCAATGACTGATCTGATACATCGCCTGTTTGGTAAATGCTAGGTCGCTTTCACCTCGATGGAGTAGTTCGGTAAGGCAGGATTCGACATCCTTCGAGTCAAGAATACTAAAGCCTTTACGCAGTCCTATTTCGAAATACTCTTCCTGCAATATGCGTAAGCCAAGGGTGTGAAAAGTGGATATACCAATGCCTTTGCTGTGTTTTTTGCCTAGTAGTGCGACAATGCGCTGCTTCATTTCGCGTGCTGATTTATTGGTAAATGTGAGGGCGCGAATAGTGTTTGGAGCATACCCAGCCTGATGAATGAGATGAGCAATTTTATAGGTAATGACACGTGTTTTACCGCTTCCGGCGCCGGCCAAAACCAGGCAGGGTTTGTCAATACAGGTGACGGCTTGCTGTTGTGGGAGGTTTAGATCTTGCAGCTTCATAGTAGATAATTTATCGTAGAATACATCGTAGAGTAAGGTCTCTATACAACTAATGCTATTCAAACACCGCTATTCGAAACATCGAGAGAATGACAAAACTAACAATTGATACAACAGGCTGGTTACAAACGGTGGAGGTTATTAAATCACCCAATTGCGATGCTAGACCTGACAAAAATGGTATAAAACTGATCGTCATACATGGCATTAGTTTACCACCGGCTGAGTTTGGTGGTGGCTATATTCAAGATTTATTTTGCAATCGGCTTGACCCGGATAAGGATGAATATTTCGAGTCGATTTGTAACCTAAAAGTATCGTCCCATTGCTTGATAGAGCGTGACGGTAACCTGATTCAGTTCGTTTCTTTTCTTGATCGAGCCTGGCACGCTGGCGTGTCGAGCTGGCAAGGCGAGGTCGCCTGTAACAATTATTCGATTGGTATTGAGCTGGAAGGTACCGATTATTTGAGTTATACCGATAGCCAATATCAGCAATTATACCGATTGATTCGATGTATTAGACTTGAATATTCAACGATTGATGCGAATGCTTTGTGTGGGCATAGTGAAATTGCGCCAGGGCGTAAAACTGATCCAGGAGCTGCTTTTGATTGGCCGAGGTTGAAGAGTCAACTAGCTCAAGACATCGTTCAGAAATAGCTCATACTTATTGTCTACGCTTTTACCATTGGTGATATCTTGCCAGTGATCGTCTATGAATCCTTCTAATGGTTTATATCGATTTTTATAGCTCATTTTATTGCAGTTTTTTATCCAGTACCCAAGGTAGAGATACTCAAGATCGCGAGATCTTGCTTCTTCAATTTGACTCAGTATTGCGAAATGACCCAGGCTTCGATCAGGGTAATCAGGGTCGAAAAAGGTATATACTGCCGATAATCCTGAATCAGTAATATCGGACACGGCGATAGCAACCAGATTTTCTCCAAGGTGAAACTCGATGAAATCTGTCTCTGTCCAGTCACAGATTAAGAAACGGTGATAGTCAGGTTTGGTGGGGTTCGCCATGCTGCCATCACCATGGCGACTGGCAATATATCGCTTGTATAATTCAAAATGCTGCTGACGAAACTTACCCTTAGAGGCGCTAATTTTAATGTCGCTATTGAGTCGTAGAATGCGTTTTTCATTGCGCGATGGTTTGTGTTGCTTAACCGGAACGCGAACCGAAATACATTCCTGACAATTTGGGCAGTGGGGACGATAGACATAGCCACCAGAGCGTCTGAATCCATGCTGAATCAGCGTGCTATATGTATGCATATCCATATCGATATGCGGATTGGCAAACGCACTGATTGAATCCCTGTTGTCGAGATAACTACAGGGTTCCGCGGTTGAGGCAAAGAAGTTTAATTTAGTTTGGTCGTTCATCATCGGTGTTTAGCTTGTTATTTTGATCGATATTAATTTAACTATCAAGAGTGTAGTTCGGATATTGACGATTGCAGAGGATTTAACGACAAAAGGCCAAAAATTATAGACAATCTATTGATTGAATATCTGTGACACAGGATAAGAAGTCTCGCAACTGATGAGTGCTTTAACTATCAATATTAAAAAATAACTGACTGGTCTCTAAACATTCAGTAGCTAGATGCTGGATCGATTTCCCTTGATGATGCGCCACTGTTTGTAAAATGTGGGGAAGATAGCATGGTTCATTGATGCGTGATTTTGGCTTTGGCATTAGGCTACGCGGCAGTAGATAAGGTGCATCGGTTTCTAGCATGAGGCGATTAGTGGGAATATGTTTAACATTATTCTGTAACTCTGTACCTCGTCGTTCATCGCATATCCACCCAGTTATTCCAATATGGCAATCAAGATCAATATAATCAAACAGCGCTGCCTTGGTGTCTGTAAAGCAATGAACAACAACCTTTGTCAGATTGTCACGATATTCTTTTAAAATGGATAGAAATGTATCGTGGGCATCACGTTGATGGCAGAACACGGGCATGTTCAACTTGATGGCGATCTCTAACTGTTGACGAAATACATCCGTCTGAGCCGGCGAGGGTGAGTAATTACGGTTAAAGTCGAGTCCAGTTTCTCCTATGGCTCTAACACAAGGTTGAGCAGCTAGCGTAGAAATTTTATCTGCGGTATCTGTCATCCAGTCACTGGCATGATGGGGGTGAACACCTGCTGTGCAAACCAGTTGCTGCGGGTGTTGGTTGCAGAGTTGAACTGCTTTTTCGCTTTCGTTTAAATCAGTACCGGTTACTACTATTTTATTAATTCCTGCATCGGTGGCACGCAGCAAAATCTGTTCCAGGTTCTGCATTAAA
>JBLILW010000209.1:0-4226 GCA_047638435.1 Urechidicola sp. | reverse complement strand
TGCCTGGACATCATAAAAAATCGATCAAACAACGCGTTAAGTGGTGGTGGAGCACCCGCGTGCTGGGCTTATTTAATATCCGCCTAAAAAGGATGTTTCAATCCAATGCCGATGCCCACCAAACGGTTTTTGAATTCGAGAAAATGGCACCACCACTGCCTAATAGGGATGACGAAGGCATTACGGTAATACTGACTGCCTATCGTAGAGTAGAATATCTGGCGGAACAAATTAAGGCGATTCGTGCGCAAACCCGGGCGCCATTAGAAATTTGGGTATGGACCAATGCTAGCCCGGATCAATTGGTCGATATATCATCGTTAGCAGACAGGGTTGTGGTTTCTAATACTAATTGGTTATTCTGGGGACGTTTTGCGCTCGGTAACTTGGCAAGAACAGCCTATGTCGCATTTTTTGATGACGATACCCTGCCTCAGCCACGCTGGTTTGAAAGTTGTCTTGATACTATATCGCTTGGAAAAGACGGTATTCTTGGTGGATCAGGCGTTTTGCTTCCCGTTGAAGGAGGCTACTCAAGTAAAAGCAAGATTGGCTGGAATGGACGACACCTTGACGAAGTAGCCGAGGTCGATCTAGTGGGGCACGCTTGGTTTATGCGTAAAGAATATTTGCAATTCATGTGGCGCGAGGAGCCGCATTCATGGGACAACGGCGAAGATATTCACCTCAGTTATATGGCACTTAAGCATGGAGGTATAAAAACCTACGTACCTGCCCATCCTGAAAATGATTCGTCTCTTTGGAGTTGCCGTCCAGATTTTGGCAAGGTGGTTGGACGTAAAAAAGTAGCCACCTTTAAAACCAAGCAACATCGTTCAGTGCGTTCCGACATTACCGATCACTATAGAAAGGATGGATGGCTCATAGTAGAAGAAATTCGCGGGTCTACAACCAAGTCCTTCGGTGGCGATCTAGCCATATTCAATCAAAAGTTAAGGTTGGGCGAAAATTTTTCTCTGGTCAGATTTGGGGATGGTGAGATGCGAGTTATTAATGGGGATAACATTGATCTTTCGCAAAAATGTAATGGCGAACATAGATACACCCCCAATAATGAAAGCGACGAAAGGCACCGTCAAATTTTGGCCAGCTCGCTCAATTATGATAACGCGCAGTATTTTGTAGGGCTGCCTTGCCGTTGTTGTGTTGGTGATGAAGAGTGTGATCTATTAAGGCAACAATCACATCAGAAAGATGATCGACTAACTTGGGCTAACCTATTCGTAAACGCCAATTATTTAACTTTTTTGAGAGATACCATTCCCATTATTGGTTCTAGAAAAATCAATATTGTTTGTCACGAAAAAGCACAGGTTGAGGAACTTCCGTTTGAGACGTATAAGGTTTTTCGTATTGGAGCAAATGCCTGGGTCGATGACTACGAGAATACTTTAAAAGATATGCAAACCTATTTGGAGGTCAATCAAATTAGGAATGAGGTATTTGTTTTCTGCGCGGGCGTGTTAAGTAATATGTTGATCTACCAGCTAACCCGAATGAACGTTAATAATACCTACATCGACTTGGGGTCGGTTTTCGATGTAACTATGGGTCTGGGTGAAACGCGACAATATCTTAAGGGCAAAAAAAAGCGACTGAAGAAAGTTTGCATCTGGTAGTGGTAATGAAATTTGATGGGTTTGTAGCGAGTTATTTACAGATCTACCTCATTGATACACTATTCAAGTAAATATTAAAACTTGGTTTTCTCAAAAATTAACAGGATAACTCAACTTTAAAGCTTCGCTATAATTAATTTCTTTTCTCACGGTAAATCCTTTATGCCCGAATGGCTCAACTTGTTGCACAATCTTTTTTTCCGTTATGCAGACCGTATCGTCCCTTCAAAGTGGTTTTTGCCTCACGTGCCATCAGCCGATCAAGTGACACTTTACACTGGACGGCTTTCGATAGAAATTGTTAGTCACTGCTGGAACTACTCCCATTTATTGGCTTATAACCTCAGCTCATTAGTTAACCATCCGCCACAAGATATTGATGTCACTATGACTGTATTTTATTGCCCAGAAGATCAGGGAACGGTCGATATGCTTGACTTTTTTTCGAGTTTTGATGTCCCTGGAGTAGATTGGAATTGGCGCCAATTAACGAAGGGTCAACTACTGAGAAGAGCCATCGGGCGCAACAAGGCTGCACTCGAAACTAAAGCAAACTGGGTCTGGTATATTGATTGTGATCTGATTTTTCATCAGGGATGCCTTGATTCATTAGCCTCGTCGTTACAAGGTAGAAGTGATGCCTTGCTTTACCCTAAAACTGAACAGATTACATCGCTATTGGAAGACGAAAACCCGATTCTAAATAATGGGCGTAAGGCCGATCTAGTTGAGATAGATCCTTCGCAATTTCATACCCGATATATTCCAAGAGCTGTTGGTGCTTATCAAATTACTCATGGAGATATTGCTAGAGCTTGTGGTTATTGTAATAATATCCGAGTCTACCAAACACCGACAAGTCACTGGCGAAAAACCTACGAAGACAGAACTTATCGGTGGCTTCTTGGAACGCAAGGTAAGGCCATAGAAATACCTCACATCTATCGAATCCGTCATATCGCTAAAGGGCGGTATAGTGAGGGAACATTATTGTCTAAAATTAGGACGTTCACTCGCACTACGGAATCGACATTTGTTGAAAAACGGTCAAAAAAAAATTAGTCCAGTAATGACATTAAATCATCAATTGCTTGACAAAATTATTGGGATATTGCTTTTTATTTTCCCCGCAATGTTTATATTGGTAAACAAGGGTGGGGATATCTTATTGTTGATTATGTTGGTGATCCACATCATTTATCTAGCAGTAAACAGAAGAGATAAATTCCCGTATTCATCCGAAGAAAAAATACTTTTCCTAGTCATCAGCTTATATTTAGGATTGCAGTTACTGAACAATTTTTTTGTAGGCTCGAAAGCTTTGGAGTCCGATGGTATTACGCTTTTTATAATGTTATTACCATTATTCCACCACATCAGAAGATCAGTCATTGACAGGAAATACATTATCTATGGGGTGCTTGCCGGAGCCGTCGCCTGCTTTATAATGGCGATATATCAAAAATATATGCTTGGAATACCCCGAGTTAGTGGTTTTTTTAAGATCATTGCATTTGGTTGGATCAGCATGACTATGTCACTAATGTGTCTGTGGGCCGCGATATTAAGCGAATCTAAAAAATTGTGTTTACTCATGGTAGGTGGCTTTATTTTAGCCTGTATCGCGTCATTACTGAGTGGTTCAAGAGGACCTTGGTTATCAATTATCAGCTGTTTGGTTTTTTTGCTTCTTTTTAACCCGAAATCTTGGGGTATTAAAAAGAAAGTGATTATTACGCTGTCATCATTAATTCTAATATCCGCTAGCTACTTCGCTATGCCAGAAGTCCAGCAGCGTGTTTCACAAGCGACATCAGGAATAGACTCGTATTTTTCTAGCGGGGTGGTAAATAACTCTGTCGGCCTTAGACTCGAGGTGTGGCGTGCAGCCTTGATCAGCATAGGGGAAAAGCCATGGGAAGGTATTGGTTCAGAAAACTTTGACGAGATGATAGCCGAGCTGTCTATCCGAGGTGAAATCGATCCAATTATGTCCTCTAATATAAGCCATGTTCACAATGAATATTTGACTGCTGCACTACATCGGGGTATCCCTGGATTGGCGACCTTGCTATTAATATACCTTGTTCCATTTTATGTATTTGTTAGGCACTATCGCTCGGCCAGTGCGGATGATCAAATGCTGCTCGGATATGGAATGATTATGATTGTTAGTAGCATGACCGTCTCAATGACTGATTTATTTTTTCAGCATCACCGGGAATCGCTTTTCTTTGTTTTTTATATCTTCGTTATTTACGGGTTGGCTTTGCCTCGCTCAAAAAGTAAGACGACAGAGCAAGCACTGGCCTAATCTGAAAGATAATTGTCTCTGATAGTGTGATGCGAATTTCTAAGGTTATTTACAATTATGAATCAATGTCATCGTTGGACTAAATTTTAATACCTTTAGTTATTTAAAATGCTATTTATGAAGTCACTCGCCTGTCTATACCTGGCCACCCGAAAATCTTTGTTACTAATTCAACCAAACGTTATAACATCTATGTTCGGGTCATCAGTCTACTGTCCGCAGAGCAAAGTAATAAGGTATCTAGCTAAGACCTCCTCGAGTTTTAATAACAG
>JBLILW010000208.1:0-4366 GCA_047638435.1 Urechidicola sp. | reverse complement strand
GGCTCAGCAAAAAGGTCAGTATCGCAATCCGCTGAATCGGCATCGACTTCCAAGGTTTGAAATACAACACCAGAGGCAATGCAAATACTGCCGACACGCCATAACGTAATGCAGCCAGATCAAATACGGTTAAAGTCGACTGTGCACCAGATCGGGTAACCACCAGCCATGTCGCCCAGATGAGCGCAACTGCAGCTGCACAGGCATATCCCAATAAGGGATTATTTGATGCCTGCGCTTGGGTATCGATAAAGTTATCGATAGGTTTATCGATGAGTTTTTCGAGTTCAGATACTGACATCAGGTAAGCCTTATTAAGCGTGAATGATTTTTAGGCATGAATAAGTCTACAGGTAGCGACGAGGTGAATAGGGATCAGGTGGAATACTATGCGCCTCGGAAGAAACGAATTCGGCAATCAACTCGCCAGTGACGGGACCCAATGTCAATCCCATATGTGAGTGCCCAAAGGCGAGCCATAAATTTTTATGACGAGGCGCTGGACCGATAATAGGCAGTGAATCGGGCGTGCTCGAACGACGACCCATCCAGGGTTTGTCGAGTATTATTTTTTCTACTGGGAATGCCTCGCGAACCCGTGGTGTCACCTTGGCAATTTGAGTGGGCGTTTCAACGGTGTCTCTATGGACCATGTTGGAACCGGTTGTTACGCGTAGTCCAGCATTCATTGGGATCATTACGAAGCTGCTATCAACATCAAATACAGGGCGGTTTAAACGCTTACCTGGTTGCACCTTAAACACCGTATGATAGCCCCGCTCAATAACGATTGGGTTGCAATAACCGAGTGGCTTTAACAGCGTTGGAGTCCACGAGCCTAGACAAACAACCAGCTTCTCAACAGTGTCTTTACCCTGATCGCTAATCATATCCCACTGATTTGACCGACTCACAATTTGCTTTACGTCAGCCTGTTTGAACTCACCGCCCAGTGATAAAAAAAGCGTGGCATAGCATTGTGAAAGTGCCTGTGGGTCGCGCAACGATTGGCTGCCTTCGATGAGCAACCTTTTTTCATACACATCGTGTAGATCTGGCTCGAGATCATTGCACTCGGCCTTATCGATAACCGAATACTTAACACCACACTCATCGAACAGTTCTCTTTCCAATGGGTTACGATCGAATGTATGCTGGTTCCGATAAAGTTTTAGTGCGCCAACTGGATTTAGCAAATGCCCTGCGTTCGACTGTTTAATCCATGCCAAATGTTTCTCGACCGATGGAAAGGTGAGCCGACTCATGGCAAGCCCATCATTCACATAAGTATTACGATTGCAGCGCAGTGAAAATTTGACAAGCCAGGGCAACAACCAAGGCAAATGTGAATAATGCATCAGAAAATCGCTTTCCTGATTAGTCGCGAGTCGGAACAATCGACCCAATAGCTCGGGGCTTGCTAGCGGCACAACCGAGCTTAAACTCAGAATACCAGCATTACCGTGGGATGTTTCTTGCCCAAAGCCACGACGGTCGACAAGCGTTACCTGATAACCGTTTTGCTGGAGTTCAAGCGCGCAACAAATTCCGACTATGCCTGCGCCAAGCACTGTGATTTTACCCTGTGGCATTGATTGTTATTCCAGAAGCTCAGAGTGCGTGGCTATTGATCTCTTATTTATTTCGTTATGAATGAAGGCTGTCACTTTAAAGCAGTTGATTCAAAATTTTATCAAACCTAGTGCGTTTCATATTCTTAAGTAACCTTTTAACTTCGACTGGATAATCAGACAAATTGTCTATTTCATCGAAGTGATTCACTTTTGTGCAATGCGCCATAACAAGGCTGAGTTCATCGGCGAATTTTTTTACCAGTTGCTGGTTTGGGTCTTGAATCAAAATTCCATTTTCAAGATCGAGTCGCCATGCTCTTGGATTGATATTGTGTCCAGTAATTAAATAATTAGATTGATCGCTGTTTATCCCTTTCAGATGGAAGCTATTCGATTGATCCTGCCATAGATTAACGTCGAGATGACCGGCATCGATATATTTTTGATTGGATTTCAAAAAGCGCTTGAGATTGGATTCGTAGACATAAGGTAATATTCCAATTCTTTGGAAGTCCCCTCCCTCTGGAATAAAAAAATCGTTGGCTTTTTTATCGCCGACAATCACCGTGACTTTTATTTTTTCACGCAATAATCGCAGAACGGCTTTATAGACTTTGGTTGGGAAATTAAAGTAAGGCGTAAAGATTATAATTTCATTTTTGGTTTGATTTATTAATTGAAGAATAGTTTTGTTGAGCTGGTTTTTACGGCTACCAAAACCTATGACCGGGGTCAAACTAATGTCAGTTTCGTCGGCAGGCCTGCTTGTCTGAAACGGATAGTCAGACCCGCGTAGTGATATTTTTTGCCGTCGAATCTGTGGCCGAATGCTTTTTACCGATGCAAGATGATTACTTGTGAGTGACTGTACTGCCTGACTACTAGCCAGATTTTTATTCAAATATTTGACAAAGCTGTCTGCTAAATCGGCACTATTGATAACATGGTATCTATCCGCTCGATAACGATCAGCATAATGAAGGTATATGTCATTAATACTCGCACCACTGTAAAGTACGGTATCATCAAAAACTAATCCTTTCAGGTGCAGAACCCCCAAAAATTCTCGACTTTTGACGGGCACACCATAAATCTTGATGGGATGTTGATACAAACCGTTTAGCTCTCGATACAAACGGATATTGCCTATCGATTTTTTATGCCCGACCAGGCCACGCTGGGCGCGCAGAAAGTCAACGAATACTTTGATATCAAGCTGAGGATTTTTTTTCTTCGCTTCGTACAAAGCGGTTAATACAGCAGCACCTGCTGCATCATCCTGCAAATAAAGTGCAGTGATGTAGATTCGTTTTTCGGCTGATTCAATGAGTTCCAAGATTTTGCGCTGATAGCCCCTTGTGCTGGGCAAAATAGACAAATCATCTTTTGAAATTCTAAACGTGGTTAGCCTGTCAATATAATTACCGCGGCCTAAATTCATACGCATTCTAAGGCAAGCAAAAAAGGAAATCTTAGTTTAACATCATCTCACGGTATTGATGCATAGAATGCTACTTTGATACTCAGACTTATCCATCAAACAATCCATCGCAACTTACCTCGTTATTTGAGATTTGGCGAGGATTTTAATTTGCGCTATATTGGCCGACTTGTTCACTGGTCAGGCATTCATAACCAGTTTTTATTCAATTGAGGCTTTATAATGAAATACAACGCACTAGGTAACAGTGACATTTATGTCAGCGAAATATGCCTGGGCACCATGACCTGGGGAGAACAAAACTCAGAGGATGAAGCATTCCAGCAAATGGACTTTGCGCTTGACCAGGGCGTTAATTTTTTTGATACCGCCGAGATGTACCCAGCCAGTCCAATTTCTGCCGATACCTGGGGCAATACTGAAAAAATTATTGGTAATTGGTTTAAACAGTCGGGTAAGCGCGATCAGGTCGTGCTAGCCACCAAGGTCTCTGGTGCTGGATTATCCTGGGTACAGGACGGCATCGATATCTCGCCCACCAAAATTGCGATTAGCATCGAAGGCAGTTTGAAAAGGCTGCAAACAGACGTAATCGATCTTTACCAACTGCACTGGCCTAACCGTGGTTCCTATCATTTTCGACAGGCCTGGCGCTTTGATCCTACTTCACAAAACCGTGAAAAGACGCGCGACAATATACTGGAAACACTGGAGGCTTTACAGCAGCTGGTAGATGACGGCAAAATAAGGCAGATTGGTTTGTCTAATGACAGCTGCTGGGGCATTAGTCAGTGGCTACAAATTGCTGAAGCGAATAACTTTCCTAGAGTCGCGACGACACAAAACGAATATAGCTTGATGTGCCGCATGTATGACCTGGATCTGGCTGAACTGTCACACAATGAAAACGTTGGGCTGCTAACTTATTCGCCACTAGCAACTGGCCTGTTAACTGGCAAGTACTCATCCAACAAGGTACCTGAAGGTTCACGTAGAAGCATCGGGGCCGATCTGGGCGGGCGATTTGATGACAATAGCTCTTCAGTAGCTGACGCTTATGTTGCCATAGCGAAAAAGCATGGTCTTGACCCTTCACAGATGGCGCTTGCCTTTTGCAACCAAAGACCATTCGTCACATCAAATATTATTGGTGCGACAAACCTGACGCAATTAGCCATTAATATTGGCTCAACGGAACTTCAACTCAGCCATGAAGTCTCAGAAGATATTTTCCAAATTTATCGCAAAAACCCAATGCCATTTTAATTATCTTTAAATAATTTAGTAAAAAACTATGATTAATCAGACATCAATTGCGGCAGAAATGCGTGTATTACCAAACATCGATAGC
>JBLILW010000207.1:0-4371 GCA_047638435.1 Urechidicola sp. | reverse complement strand
CCTTGAAAGTCGATTAATTTTTGGTCTTTTACTTCGACTATACGAGTCGCTAGCGATGATACAAATTCGCGGTCATGGCTAACGAAAATGACGGTACCGTTGTACTTCGACAGCGCCTGGTTGAGTGCTTCTATTGATTCCATATCAAGATGATTGGTTGGTTCGTCAAGAATAAGTACGTTCGCATCCGACATCATTAGCTTACCAAATAGCAGTCTGTTTTTCTCGCCACCAGAGCAAACCTTAGCTTTCTTTTTAGAATCGTCAGATGTGAACAACAAACGCCCTAACATACCGCGAACCATTAGCTCATCATGCTTGGCTTGACGCCACTGAGACATCCAGTCAAACAGGTTTAAATCATTATTAAAATCGGCTGTATTATCCTGAGGACAATAAGCGATACTGGCATTTTCTGACCATTTCATAGTACCAGCATTGGCCTGAATCTGATCGATTAGGCAGCGCAAAAGTGTTGTCTTTCCGGTACCATTTTCACCAATCACAGCAAGTTTTGCACCTGCTTCGAGGATTAAATTTCCCTTATCAAACAACTTATTGCCGTCAAAACCATGAGACAGGCCTTCTAATACTAACGCTTGTCGGTGAAGTTTTTTCTCCTGCAGCAAGGTGATGAAAGGGCTTACTCGACTCGATGGTTTCACTTCATCCAGTTTAATTTTATCCATCTTCTTGGCACGTGAACTAGCCTGTTTAGCTTTTGACGCATTGGCAGAGAATCTATTAACAAAGTCTTGTAGTTCATTAAGTTCCTGACTCTTTTTAGCATTAGAGGTTTGTAACTGTTCGCGTATTAGGGTCGATGCAGCCATAAAAGCTTCGTAGTTGCCTGGATAAACGCGTAACTCACCGTAGTCAATATCAGCCATATGAGTACAAACAGAATTCAAGAAGTGCCTGTCATGCGAGATAATGATCATGGTCGACTTACGACGGTTAAGCACCGTTGCCAGCCAGTTGATAGTATTGATGTCCAGGTTGTTGGTTGGCTCGTCCAACAGCAAAATATCGGGGTTAGAAAATAGAGCCTGCGCCAATAGCACTCGCAGTTTCCAACCCGGTGCCACTTGTTTCATCAAACCAGTGTGCAGTGACTCGTCTATGCCAGCCTGTAGCAATATTTCACCAGCTCGACTTTCCGCACTATAACCATCCATTTCAGCGAATTCGGTTTCCAGGTCACCAACTTTCATGCCATCTTCATCAGACATCTCGGGCAAGCCATAAATACGCTCTCGTTCTAGCTTTACCTTCCAAAGTGCTGCATCGCCCATGATAACCGTATCGATAACACTGACTTCTTCAAATGCAAATTGATCCTGACTTAAAACACCGACTTTATCATTGGGTGTAATAGAAACATTGCCAGATGTCGGTTGCAGTTCGCCACTCAAAATTTTCATTAAAGTTGATTTACCACAACCATTGGCACCGATTAGTCCATATCGATTGCCATTACCAAATTTAGCAGAAATGTTTTCAAATAACGGCTTAGCGCCGAATTGCATTGTAATATTGGCGGTGGAAATCACGAAGGTGTCCTGAATAGCTGGAGTAAAAAATAACGTCTGTAAGTAAAGACCAGAATTGCGAGGCAAGGCAGGCAAAATTAGGGCGCAAATTCTAATTTTTTATAACTAAAATGTCAATACTTGCATTCCTTCCATGACGATTCATTATTATCTGGCTACTTTTTTTTCGCTAACAGGATCGCTCTCTTAGGTGCTGGCAGCCCTTCGACCGTCACTCGTGGATTATTTTCATCTAAACAGTCAGCCAGTGACTCAAATGTCATCCACTCGGTTGTGCGTTGCTCTTCAATTGTTGTGATTGATTCGTCAACGATACGCACATCGATAAAACCGCATTTTTCTAGCCAATTGACGAGCTCGATAGCACTCGGTATGAACCAAACGTTTTTCATACGCGCATAGCGATCCTTAGGTACCAGCACTTTGCCTACGCCACCATCGATTACCAGCGTTTCAAGACATAACTCGCCACCACTACAAAGCAGGTTTTTTAATTGGTACAGGTGATCAATAGGGCTTTTACGGTGATATAAAACACCCATCGAAAACACAGTATCAAACCAGTTCATATTGACCGGCATGTCTTCGATACCGATGGGTAGAAGGTGTATTTCAGGTTGATTTAGGTACTTTTGAACCGCTTGAAATTGCAGATTGAAGAGGACTGATGGTTCGACACCTAGTACCAAGGACGGCAATTCTTCTAGCATACGCCAGCAGTGATAACCATTGCCACAACCGATGTCGAGCACTCGCCGATTTTCCAACGGTGTTAAATGCGGCAGTACACGGTCCCATTTAAAGTCAGAGCGCCATTCGGTATCAACCAGCAAATCATTAAACTGAAAAGGACCCTTCCGCCAAGGCATTAATCCTTTAAGGGCATCTTCTAGTTGGCGTTGTTCTTGACACTCCCCTTCGATGGTAACTGCAGATTTGGAAAAATCACCCACAGCGTGGTTAATTTCTGGTAATTGCTTCAGGGCTTTATTCCACCGTTCATAATTGCCATGGTCTATCAGCCAATCAGGCTGTCTTAGTTCTAGCTCTTGTGCCCAGGCAGAAAACCTTGCGTCCCGTAATACTGACAATAATAAATCAAAGTTAATCATGTGCAGGGTCACTTAATGGCCAGATAAGAGACAAAATTAAAACACCGAAAACATTGGTAAATTTGGTTAAAACCAGTTTGGCTTAGTCGATGATGGAGAGTGGACTGTTGATCGGGTATCAATACATTCTCAAGTGCGGTTCTTTTCTGGCTGATTTCAAGGTCGCTATAACCCTGTGTTTTTTTAAACGCTTGGTACAACTCAATCATGCAATCATTTTCAGCAGCGTCGTTCAGTAGAATCTTTTCGGATAGGACGAGTATGCCACCGGGTTGCAAGCCCTGGTAAATTGTTATAATTAGCGCATCACGTTCATTAGGGTCGATAAACTGCAATGTTAAGTTGAGTATGACCATCGAGGCACTCTGAATATCAACTTGTTGAATATCGCCACAAATCCAGCTGATATTTTCAGTTGAATGTTCTAGACATTGTTTAATCATTGATTCAGAACTGTCGATGCCGATAATCGCACAGTCAATTGCTTTGGTTTGATTAGCGACGATTAGTGACGCCTCACCCAGCGAGCATCCTAGGTCGTAAACATTGCTTTTATCAGTAACGAATACACTAGCGTAAAGACCGATCAAACGCAGTAATAGCTCATAGCCTGGTACCGAGCGCGAAATCATATCCCGGAAAACATGAGTGACATTTTCGTCAAACTTGAAGGCTTTAATATCGCTCAAGGGTTTCGAAAAAACCTCGTCTCGCGATCCTAGTTTTAGATCTTGATCTGGATCTCGATTATTGTCGTCAGTCATATAGAATTGAATATCTGAAGTGCTTATCTATTGAAATAAAGGCGCTATTTTAAACACTAAAAATGTGCGATCAATAAATTAATGTTATTTACCCTAAAAGGCTCAACCCGCAGGGCGTCAAGTAGTCCATAAACCCAATAGCTCACCATCAATCAAAAGCTGAGGTGTTCTACTTCTGAGCCAGGGTGCTATTTTTTGGCTTTGAAAAAGTCGCTTTAAGCGATGGCTGTTTTGATGTGTTGTTGGTTCGTCGGTTCGAAACCTAATTTGAATAATTTGCCCTGATTCTTCGAGGCCTAAATAACCTAAAATAGAGTCACGCCTTAACATCAGATTAAGTTCAGAAATCACCAGCTCTGATTGTGTTAAAAATTCATAGGCACCCTGCTTCGGCTGAGGCTGCTCCTGATCCACAATGAATACTCGGCCATCGTATATTCGAATATCATAATCGTCATTTTCAATGATTGGATTGGCACCCTTCTTTGCGCCGAGTTGTTGGATGAAGGTAGCTAACCGTGCTTTTGGCAAACTCGATTGATGATTTATTCGAAGCCAATAACGGAGGACATTTTTTTGCCTTGCTAAAGATAGTAAGGCAAGGCCATTAACGCTTAGAGTTGATGGTGAGACCGTTAATGGCGACTGATCACTAGCAAAACTAACAGCCTCATAATCAAGGGCAGCCAGGTCATCTAGTAATTGCTGAGTTTCTGCTTGTATGTCGCACACCGTGGCAATGGCGTCCTGATAGTTTGGCCATCTTTGCTGAATCACGGGCGTCACTTTGTGACGTATATAATTTCGATTGAATTGAACCGAGCTGTTGCTGGGGTCTTCGAACCATTCGAGTTTGTGATGCTTCGCATAGTCGAGCAATATTTCGCGCTTGAATGGAAGCAAAGGGCGAATGAGATGGGCCTTTGCGATAGATCTTTGTGC
>JBLILW010000206.1:0-4381 GCA_047638435.1 Urechidicola sp. | reverse complement strand
GGCCGAACTTGCCACGCAGCTATCATTGCGCGCGAACTCGGCATCCCTGCGCTAGTGGGTACTGGCGACTGCACAGAAGTAATTGGCAACCTCACTGAGGTTACTGTGTCGTGTGCTGAAGGTGACACAGGTTATGTTTATCCTGGTTTGCTTGAGTTCGAACATCAACGGCATGAGTGCACGAATATGCCCGACATTCCGGTCAAGGTAATGATGAATGTGGGTAACCCAGAACGTGCGTTTAGTTTTTCGCGCTTACCTCATTCAGGTGTTGGGCTTGCTCGACTTGAATTTATCATTAATAAAATGATAGGCATTCATCCGCGTGCCTTGTTGGAGTTCGACAAGATGGATAAAGAACTACAGCAACAAATCAACCGAAAAATTGCGGGATATCCTAGTCCCGTCGAATATTTTGTTCAAAAGCTAACTGAAGGAATTTCTACATTAGCAGCTGCTTTCGCGCCACACAAAGTCATCGTCAGAATGTCTGATTTCAAATCTAATGAATATGCACACCTACTTGGCGGAGATGTCTTCGAACCCGAAGAGGAAAACCCAATGCTCGGCTATCGAGGTGCTTCTCGCTATATCAGTGAAGATTTCAAACCCTGTTTCGCACTTGAGTGTGAAGCTATTAAACGGGTTCGAAACCAGATGCAATTGAGAAACATCGAAATCATGATCCCGTTTGTGCGTACTCTAACTGAAGCGCGACTAGTCCATGAAGGGCTCAAGCACAATGGGCTAGAGCGAGGTGTTGATGACTTTAAAGTGATCATGATGTGTGAAATCCCATCCAATGTAATATTGGCTGAGCAGTTTCTAGAATACTTTGATGGTTTTTCAATCGGTTCCAATGATTTGACACAGTTAACACTCGGGCTTGACCGTGATTCGGGGCTGGTTGCCAATTCTTTTGACGAACGTGACCCGGCTGTTATGGCACTGTTGAAGCAAGCCATTCAAGCCTGTAAAGCCGCTGGAAAATACGTCGGTATTTGTGGGCAAGGCCCATCGGACCACCCTGACCTAGCTAAATGGTTATTAGAACAAGGTATTGATAGCGTGTCGCTTAATCCCGATACAGTGATCGAGACCTGGCTATTCATGGCCGATCAAAAAGCAGGTTAACCGTTTATTTAAAAGCAACAAAAAAAGTAAAATAGTATGTCAGAAACTGTCTGGAAGCCGCACACTACCGTCGCCGCCATGTGCGAGCACGACGGTAAGTTTCTGCTCGTTGAGGAAAAAAAAGACGGCAAAATAGTATTTAACCAGCCTGCTGGTCATCTTGAGCCAAACGAAAGTCTGCTTGATGCAGTTGTCAGGGAAACACTCGAAGAGACTCAATATGAGTTCACCCCCACTGCTTTACTCGGTATCTATCGGTCTATTAAAGAGGACGCTCCTGAGATCACTTACCTACGATTTTTATTTATTGGTGAGGTTGGTCGTTGCTTCGACGGTCGACTCGACGACGACATTATATCTGCTCACTGGATGAGTTATGATGAGATTTTAACTTGCCGTGAACAGCACCGCAGTCCATTAGTTTTACACTGTGTAGATGATTACCTTCATAAAGAGCCTGTTTCTCTTGATATTTTAAACTCTCAATTTAGATGAAGATTAGAATACTCACCACAATCCTAATGAGTCTATTGCTTTCCAACGGATGGGCTAGCGCAATCTTTGTGCATTGCTATGACTTTGGATGTAAAAGCAATCAACGGATAGAATTTAGTCCTCAGCAATGGGAACAAGTCAGCGCACTCTTCGCAACAATCGAAAATGAAAGTGAAGAAAAGCAGTCATTGAGAAAAGCCATCGCTTTGATGGAGCGTTTTAGCGGTGAACTGACGGGCACATCGTTGGATGTTGGCGGTAATTATCCTGGCAGAGATATCCCAAAACAAATGGATTGCATCGACGAATCAACCAATACCTTCCAGTATTTGTACGCTATTGAAGCACTCAATCTACTCAAGTGGCATAAAATTGGGCTTAAAAAAAGACGTATCGTCTGGTTTATCAGTCATTGGACTGCCGTGATAGAAGAAACTAGGACGAAACAAAAGTTTGCGATTGATTCTTGGTATCGGGATAATGGTGAACTGCCATATATTCAACCCTTGGCTGATTGGCAGGTTAAAAACGACTTCACTAAAAAGTATAACCCTGAAATATAGACCTGATAGAATCCATTGCACCCATTACTTCAAACTAACGGTAGTTTGTTATCTTACCCAATTCGTTCTGATATAAACAAATGAAAGCTCCTCAACGTGAAAAAATCATAGTTGGCATGTCTGGCGGTGTCGACTCTTCAGTTTCGGCACTACTATTAATTGAACAAGGCTACGAAGTCGAAGGCCTGTTCATGAAAAATTGGGAAGAAGATGATACTCAGGAATATTGCTCTGCTGCCGTCGACCTTGCCGATGCGCAACAGGTATGCGACAAATTAACTATACCACTACATACTGTCAATTTTTCTAGTGAATATTGGGATAACGTATTCGAATTTTTTCTGCAAGAGTACCGAGCAGGGCGGACGCCCAATCCAGATATCATGTGTAACAAGGAGATTAAATTCAAAGCTTTTCTTGATCATGCTCAAACACTAGGTGCATCAAAAATTGCTACTGGGCACTATGTCCGCTCACGCACACAAAAAAATCAAACTCAACTATTACGTGGGCTGGACCGAAACAAAGACCAATCCTATTTCCTATATGCTTTGGACCAATCTCAAATATCACAGGCTTTGTTTCCAGTCGGCGAACTAGATAAACCTGAAGTTCGAGCACTCGCTGAAAAACACGGACTGACGACCTATAATAAAAAAGATAGTACCGGTATTTGCTTTATTGGTGAGCGTAAATTTAAAGACTTTCTGCAGCGTTTTATTCCAGCTCAACCTGGCAAAATTGAATCATTAGATGGAGAACCACTGGGTAAACACAACGGTTTAATGTATTACACTATTGGTCAGCGTCAGGGCTTGGGCATCGGTGGAACCGAACAAGGCAGCGACGAGCCTTGGTATGTTGTCGAAAAAAGAATGGATACCAATAAGCTCATGGTCACTCAGGGTAAAGACCACCCTAGCCTGTTACACAGCCATTGCCGCATATCGGGCCTTCATTGGATCAACCCAATAGACACTTCAAAAACAGTGGTTTGTCAGGCGAAAACCCGTTATCGACAGAGTGACCAAAATTGCCAAATCATTAATATCGAAAACGACACGGCTATTGTCGAATTCGAAAACCGACAACGGGCTATCACACCAGGACAGGCATTGGTTGTTTATCGAGATGAGGTTTGCCTCGGTGGGGCGACTATCGAAGCCGCATTTAATTAAAGCGACTAAACGGCACTCTAAAAACAGTCCTGAAAAATCACCATTTTTATAGATACCCCAAACCAATGACAATTAATTTTACCCCGTTAGAAAACCAGACAATCGCATTAGCAGGTGTATTCCAGGCCGCTTCATTAGTGGATCAATTATCGACCATTGGCAAGGTCAATCAACCATCCTTCGATTGCAGTTTTGATAGCTTGTTCGCTTTTGAGGCACCCACAACAATCGAAGTTTATGGTGATCTAGCCAGTATTCAAAGCGGTCTAAAAGCCTTGGAAATGTATTTGAGTGGTAAGGGCGATAAACCAACAAAGGCAATGACCTATTATATTTTGACACTGTTGAAAATCGCAAAACAATTAAAAAAGAATGACGGCATGTCATCAAAAATATTCGAAAGGCTGCAAGCAATCGACAGTCAATCAAAAACGTTTGAATTCGGTCGAAGTAATGTCACTTCTAAAATTGCTGAGCTATACCAGGAGACAATTAGTACAGTAAGCCCACGGGTTATCGTCAAAGGCGAGCAAAGCTATCTGAGCAATGCCGATACAGCTAGTAAAATTAGAACCCTGCTTTTGGCCGGCATTCGTTCCGCTATTTTATGGAACCAAATCGGTGGCAGTCAGTGGCGTCTTTTATTCACCAGAGCCAGTTACGTCCAGTCGGCAAAGAAACTACTAGATAGACTCTGATTAAGTTTGGCTGAGAGGAAATCGACACAAATATTAAGTATTAAATGTTGCTCTGTTAACGAATAGTTTTCAGCAATCCGGTACATGCATCGGCAACCATGTCGTATACCAGTTCAAAACCATCATCATAATAGGGATCAGGTATTTCGACCCGATTATATTTGCCAGAGTACTCAAGCATCATCGAAAGCTGCCCTCTTGGACGCTCGGGCTATAAGCGCTGCATGCCAGAATAGTTAGACTCATCCATCGCTAGCAGATAATCAAAATCGATAAAATCCGTTGAAAAAATTGGCGAGCACTTAAATGAGAC
>JBLILW010000205.1:0-4433 GCA_047638435.1 Urechidicola sp. | reverse complement strand
GATTAAGGGCCAACCTGCTAGATGAATTGCAAAAGCAATATGTAGTTACTGGCAGGGCGAAAGGGTTGCCACCTGGCAAACTACTGGCCAAGTATCCATTACGAGTCTCACTTAACTTTTTTATCGCAGACATTGGAAACCTGTTACCCACCGTGATTTCAGGGGCTGAAATTGTTGCAGTTGTCATGTCGTTACCTACCACAGGCCCGCTCTTGTTATCCGCATTACAAAGTCAGGACATGTATCTGGCAGGTTCATTTTTGATGTTTTTAGCGACGCTCACCGTTATAGGTGCTTTGGTTTCAGATCTTCTACTTGCTGTACTTGATCCCCGTATTCGTTTACAGGGTGGGCCAGATAAATGAGCCGCCAACACGAAATTGAACATTTTGTTTCTACAGAGCCTTTCGATGCACATTCTATCGAGGCCCTGACGCCAGAACAGGAAAAATATTATCTGGCCTCTCAATGGAAACTGATGTGGTGGAAGTTAAAACGACATCGCCTCGCATTGATTTTTGGCATAATTTTGGCGTTAAATTATGGTTCAATCTTAATCAGTGAAATTATCGCACCGTATAATTTACACACGCGAAATATTGATTATATTTACTCCCCGCCACAATCATTACATTTGTTCCATGAGGGAGAATTTATTGGGCCCTTTGTCTATGGTCGTGATTATAAACTTGATATGGAAGTGCTTTTAAGAACTTATCCCGAACGTAAAAATGATGTACAACCTTTACGTTTTTTTTGCAGCGGTGATGCCTATCAATTCTGGGGGCTGTTTGATGCTGATTTCCATTTTGTCTGCCCACCTGACAATGGCACCTTCTTTTTGCTCGGCACTGACCGGCTAGGTAGAGATGTGTTTTCACGGATTACCTATGGCGCACGTATTTCGTTAACGATAGGTCTGGTTGGTATCGCCATTAGTTTTAGTTTTGGCATATTAATTGGAGGACTGGCCGGGTACTACGGTGGTTGGGTCGATTCCAGTGTACAGCGTGTTATCGAAGTGATTCGTTCGTTTCCAGAATTACCCTTGTGGATGGCGTTATCAGCAGTTTTGCCAGTTAACTGGAGTCCGATACTGATATTTTTTGGCATCACGGTCATTCTAGCGCTGCTCGACTGGACTGGATTAGCAAGAGCCGTTCGGTCGAAATTGATTGCTTTGCGCGAAGAAGATTTTTGTACCGCAGCGGAACTGATGGGCGCTAAGCCGAGCCGAATTATTGGTCGTCATTTGCTACCAGGATTCATGAGTCACTTAATTGCTTCTGCGACCTTGTCTATACCGGCGATGATCTTGGGTGAAACAGCACTCAGTTTCCTTGGCCTTGGACTACGACCACCGATTACGAGCTGGGGTGTGTTACTGAATGAAGCGCAGAATATCAATGTGGTCGCTTTGTATCCCTGGCTGATGTATCCAGTGGTTCCTGTTATTTTGGTAATTCTCGCCTTTAATTTCTTTGGTGATGGTCTACGCGATGCGGCTGATCCTTATAAATGATTCGAACCTGCTTTTAATTGAAACAACGCATTAGGGCATGAGCTGATTGGCACTTGCATACTTGCTTAAGCTCAAACTGATTCTTATCCCGGCTTTGAGCCAGGGTTGAATTGGGTTTGAGAGTAGCTAATTGGTGAATATAACTAGATGCTAAGGCCTTTGGTCTAATTCGTTTTTGCTTAAGTTACGTAATTTTAGGGCAGGGAACCCGTAAGTACACTTACATGGATGTAAGCGCTAGAGTCGATTCGGTAACAGAGACCGAATAGCGCAGGTGCTGTTATAGAGGAACAGTTGACGGGATATTATTGTCGAGTAGGCTGCCCCCTAAGCCTAAGTCCGATAAACTCATTAGGCCGGGCTTAGCGATATCTCTGTTTCATTACTCATCAGACAACAGTTTTTGAAGCACTGAGTTAGTCTTCTCTAACTCGCTGTATTTTCCGTTACCCACTATCTTTCCACGTTCCATAACAAGAACGTTATCGAAACTCTCAGCCAATTGTGTTCGAGCGAAGACCCAAAACAGACATCGAGTATTCATTTCTTCACGTATTCTAGTGATTAGCCTTTTTTCTGAGGCGGTATCGAGTATGGCGGTAGCTTCATTGATGACAAGTATGTCAGGTGCTTTAATGATACTTCGTGCGAGTCCTATCTTTTGACGCTGGGTTGCGGAAAGTCTAGCGCCAGCAACGCCTACCTCAAAGTTCAGCCCAGCATCTATTATGTCATCGCGTAATTCGAGCTCCTTGACCACATCGGCGATCAGTAGATTGATCTTGTCCTGTACGTTTGCTTGACCATAAGCCAGCTTACCAAACAAGATGTTATCCTGGATCGAGATTCGAGGATTGAATTGGGTTTTATCGAAAAATTCTATGCCTAGATGATTATCCAACACTTGATCATGTATCAATTTTCGGGCTGTTAGAATACGTTGTTGGATAGAGTCGTTAATCAGTCCTAGGCGGTGCCGAGCGACGATTAACTTGAATGGCATCGACAACAATAGTATTTTATCTTCGTTACTTATGTCGGATATAGGTTGATCATTAACCCTGATTTTCAATTGATGAAAATCAGCCAAGTCGTCGGATTTGATAAAGCTGAATTGTTCGAATAGCTCGCTATCGGGCTCGACATCCGAAAATAGCTCTAACATGATTTCGACAATTTGTTTTCCTGCTGCTAAAAAATCTTCAGTTAACTTAGACTCGTCCAGTACTTGTCGAATGTATGGGTTTTCTGCAAGGCGTTCGGGGTCAATTGAATCGTCATAAATGGTTCCAAATAGCATGTTTTCTGCAACGGTCAAATTGGTATTGAATTTATCCTGGTCGAACGGTTCGGTGAAACGGATGTGACTTTCTTGGCTGAGCCGATCGCGCAATTGCTCTCTGGCTTGCATAATACGTTGAGCCAGGTCGAGACTCTTTAACTGGTCTACCTGTGACGACAACCCTAGTTGATAGATCTCGTCACCCAGGTCGACGGCTTTGATGATATGGCGAATACGGACGCCTAAGGTTTTATCATCCTCAATGCCGATGGAGGTGCGATCGACCCATTGGTCGCTGACATGATGAGTAGAATTACCAGAACTAGCTGCGAGATCCGACTCAATCGCTCGTTGGTTCGAATCTGCGTGCGGATCGTCAGTTACTGGGCGGTGCTTGAGTGGATAGAGCAGATTGTCACGTATTGTTCCCATGAAAAGATAAGTGTTCTTGTCGACATACCCAAATCGATGACCGGTGATTGCTTCTGGCAGATCTGACAGTTTAGTCAACCCTTTCGTCATAGAACCAGACGTTGGATCAATTAAACGTGACATTAAACCCGCGAGTTCGTCCTTGCCGCTATTGCTCAAACCGACAGCTGCGACATGCTGATCTGGTTTTAGGGTGAAACTTACCGCGTTCACATTGAAATAGACTTGATCCTCGCTATAGCTAACATTATTGGCTTTCCAGTCTCCATCGGGGAGTTGAATCGAGTCTAGTTCCCCATTGATTTGCGCCGGGTCAGTCATGCCTGACGGGCTGAATTGATCGATGACCTGGGTGTATTTAACTTTAATATCTTCCTTTTTTTGATAGTAACGTAGCAGTTCTTTCCACGGTTCCGCCAAATCTTTGTAGGCTACTAGGACAGCTACCATTGATCCGATGGTGAGATCACCACGCAAAACAAAATAACCTCCGATTGAATAAAAGAAAAATGGCGTCAATTGTGCAATGAAATTATTTAAGAATTTAATGAAAAATTTTCGGCGATAAATGGCATATCGAATGCCGTAGATTATGCCTAAATGGTGGCTGATATGGGCGCGTTCGTAGTGGCTAGTATCGTTGGTGTGTATTTCATTAATACCGGACACTGTTTCTCCGATACGACCTGATAAGCTTCGAACTGTGTTTACTCTTTTCTTAGCGAGTTGGTTGACTTTATACTGTAATTTGGGAATGACATATAACTGAAATGGGTAGAGTGCAATCGACGCTAACCCCAGATAGGGATCTTGCTGAAAAATAAATACGATGTAGGTGATCAACATGCCACCTTGAAATAGGGGCAAGGTATAAGACTCACCGATAAACTCAGCCAACGGCTCGGTTTCAGCGGTAATCATCGGAATTAACTCACCTTGCGACACCCGTTTGAAATGAAGCGACGGAAATCGTAATATTCGTTCATATAGCTCATACCTGAAACGGCGCAGCAGACGTTCGCCCAGAACACCTCGGTAAACATTGATCGCATATTTGAGACCACCATTAGCCAGCACGACAGCCAGAAAAGAGAGGCTTAAAAAGGTCAGATAACTGAATTGATCTACAGGGTAGCCCAAGATAGCGTCAGGAACCCCTTCACCTTGGAGCATATTGATGATTTTTTTTGGTAATTC
>JBLILW010000204.1:0-4502 GCA_047638435.1 Urechidicola sp. | reverse complement strand
GATCACTAGCGATACAAGGATCTCGACGAGTGAAATACCTGCTTGTTGTTTAAAACTTCTCATTGGATCAACGTCATCTCATAACAAGTCAAGTCACTCGTTGCACCGCCACAGGTAATTCCTGTAGCACCACTACCCTCGTCATCCCACATAACTCTAATCAGTATTTCATTGACATTTGGATTCGTAATAGTGCCTCTGCCAGACGGTAAGTCAGACACGATAAAAGACCATTCGCGCGCGTCAGAAATTGTCATTTCTGCGGCAGTACAAACGCCAGTCGTGCAGTTTTGGTCATAAGCAGTGGTTGTATCAATGCCATCATAAATATCGAACTGTTCAAAATTAGCGCGAATTCGATCGGACATGTCATAAGCCGCCCATACCGCCTTGCTATGATGAAGGGCACTGGCATTTTGTTTCATCCCAGTCACTTGCATTGCCGCAATTCCGAGCAGCCCGATAGAAATAACGAGCAGAGCAATCATAGACTCAATTAAAGAGGCTCCACGCTGCTGTTTAGCGGTTAGCATGCGGTTGCACCTCCTTTGCGGACGCGTCCCGTCACAGAGATAGAAATAGATTTCAAATTAGCCGTCGTGCGGTCATCACACAAAGAAAAAGAACCGCTAGAATTTGGCGTGAACCCTCGATTATCGTAGATAACGACCGCGCCATCTCCATTCGAATAGGTCATTGTATTGCTACTATGCAACGCTTGCTTAACGCGTGTGATCTCCTCACCTGGGGTGAAGGTATTGTTGGCGTCTTCATCGACAAATAGAATCCAGCCTAATGACCAATTATTGCCAGAGCAAGACGTCGTGTTCTCGCTGGCACATAGACCAACCTGAACGCTTCGGGTTACGGCCTCATTACGCGCATAGGCTAGGTGACCAACAAGGGTATTAATATTAGTCGTCAATCGGTCATTTTTAATATAAACACCCATCGACGGAACCGCAATCGCAGTCACCACACCGATGATGCCCACGGTTATCATCAACTCTAATAGGGTGAAGCCAGAATTTTTTTTCATACACATATCCTAGTGGGCAAAAATAAAAATACCGTTTAAAGGAGACAGGCTAATAAAAGCCACCGATAAACGGTACTGGCATGACTGAATGGGTTAGAATTCCTGCACCAATAGAATGTGTCTTATAGATGCACCTATAGACATCCACACTGTGAACGATAATAGAAACTGATGACAGAAGAATTAAAGGTTAATCGGGCGATTAGAAGCTTTGCGCGCCGTTCTGGGCGCATGACACTTGGGCAAAAGCATGCGCTTAATGAATATTGGCCGCTGTATGGCCTCAACTATGAGATAACATACGAGAGCGTCAGTAAAGCAATTCAGAATTACGAATTTGTTATTCTTGAAATTGGATTTGGTAATGGCGATGTACTGATTGAAATGGCAGGCAACGAACCGGATATTTTACATATTGGTGTAGAAGTGCACCGGCCTGGCGTTGGTCGATGTTTGAGTATTATAGATAGAGATAAACTGGCCAATGTGCGTCTGGTGTCACACGATGCAGTCGAAGTCATGCAACATATGATCCCAGCACAGTCACTCGATAAGATATTACTTTTTTTCCCCGACCCCTGGCATAAAAAACGGCATCATAAACGTCGAATTGTTAATCAAAAATTCCGCGACCTTGCCTTTAAGTTATTAAAGCCTGATGGTCATTTGCATTTCGCAACTGATTGGCAGAATTACGCAGAGCATATGGTGGAAGAGCTTTCATCAGATGAGCGTTTTTCGAATTGTGGTAATAAAGATGGTTTTGCACAGCGCCCTGATTACCGCCCACTGACTAAATTCGAACAGCGCGGATTAAAGCTAGGTCATGGTGTGTGGGATCTGGTATTTCAGAAAACGGCGTCAGAATAGAGGTTTGAAAACTAAGAGTTAAGCGTTGGGGTTATAAACTCAAAAATAGTAGTTTCGGGTGCAATTAGTCAAAGAGAAAGTGCATCATAATCATCATCACGCAGAGAAATAGAATGCTCATGCCAATACCGGCCTTCATAAAATCAGGAACACGATAGCCCCCAGGGCCTTTGATCAATGCGTTGACTTGATGTGTCGGTAGTAAGAAAGAATTAGAAGTAGCGATTGCGACTGTGAGTGCAAATACAGCAGGATTAGCGCCGACGCCGATAGCGATATTAACCGCAAGGGGCACTAATAGTACGGTCGCGCCCACGTTCGACATTACCAATGTAAAAAAAGTGGCCAGCAAAGCGACAGATAGCTGTATCACCCAAATTGGCATGTCACCAACTACTAGCAATGTTTGCTCGGCAATCCATTTCGCGGTGCCACTGGTTTCGACCGCTAGTCCAAGTGGAATCAAACTGGCTAGTAAGAACACAGTGCCCCATGAGACCGATTTGTAAGCCTCATCAATTTTGAGCACACCGGATACAATCATACCGATAGCACCTGACATCAATGCGACGGACAATCGCAGATCGGTAAACAACACCATGAATAATGACAGACCAAAAAACAAACCTGCCCAACCGACTTTATTAGGCCGAGATTCTTCACGCGGATATTCCGATGTAACAATCACAAAGTCACGATTACTCTCCAAATGGGCCAGTGCTTTCCAGGTGGTGTGAGCCAGCATGGTGTCACCAGACTCTAAAGGAATATCGCGAATACTCTCTCCTTCGAAGAGTGTTTCCGCATCACGATGAATGGCGACCATAGCCAGGCCGAAGGTTTTTCGCATCCATACATCGCGTGCGCTTTTACCGATAAGTGACGAACCAGGTGGGATAACAATCTCGGCAATACCCGCTTGACTAGACGACAGAACTTCAGAGAAGGCTCGCAAACCTTTTTGAATAACCAGGCCATAGCTATCAACAAAGTCCTTCAAGTGAGCCGGAGAGCACAAAATACCAAGCGTGGCACCGCCGCCTATGTCAACATCACGCGACAGATCGCCACGGCCCGCGCGCATGCCAGCGCCGGCGGCCTTCATTGCAATAATGCGAATCTTGTTTTTTGACTCAATATCATCCAGCACTTGCCCGACCAGCGGGCTATCTGGTGGAACGTTAACCTCAAATAGTGAGTAATCTACCCCATAAACCTCTCGCAAAAACTGGCTTGAGCCAGCCACGTTAGCCGATCTTTCGGTCGAAATATTCGGCAAAACATATTTACCCGCAACAACGAAATAGATAATGCCAGAAATCACTAAAGCAACACCGATGGGAGTCACCGAAAACAGGCCCCAGTTTTCCATTTGCTGGTCGGCTGAAAGTGCTACGTTAGATGTATCGATCAGATCATTCAGTAAAATCAGTGGTGAAGACCCTACCATCGTCACCGTGCCGCCTAAGATGGCGGTAAAGCCCATAGGCATTAAAAGGCGCGACATCGCTAATCCTGACCGAGCCGAGATACGGCTAACAACAGGGAGGAACAAAGCCGCTGCCCCCACGTTTTGCATGAACGAAGAAATAATGCCGACTGTGCCGGAAATAATCGGAATGATGCGCCCTTCCGTATTGCCACCGATCTTCAAAATAAAGCCAGCGACCTTGCCCATCATGCCCGTTTTATCCAGGCCAGCACCAATAATCATCACCGCGATAATCGACATCACTGCGTTACTGGCAAAGCCATCAAATAGGTGATCGGTCGAAACTAGTCCTTGCTCTAAGCCCATGATGGGTGCGAGCAAAGTGGTTAAACCAAGTAGTACCATGATAGAAATGGCTGTTTCATCAACGCTGACGATCTCAAATGAAAAAAGATACATAGTAAGGAGGAGTAATAAACTAACCCAGGCGATTTCAATGCTGGGGGTCGATACTATCAGTCCCCACCCAAGACCAATGCATATCAACCCTGCGATCCATTTTATATGGTGAGATTTGTTTAATTTAAACAAGCTTTATCAATAGCCTCTCGTAAGAAGAATTTTATTATTGGAGTTATTATTCGAACCGTTACGGCTCTGTCGACGCGCCCTGTCATTCGAAAACTTAGTTTACACGTATTCCGATAACCATACAAAAGCTGACAGCTATCAGCTGATAGTTAAGAACGTCAATCTTGCTCGCGATAAAGTTTTAAAAAATGTTAAAATCGAAAATATAAAAAGAATCGTCAACCCGGTTCAGTGAAAATTGTCTGGATATAACATGTCGAAAAAACATCCTGTTGTGGTTATCACCGGTTCGTCCGGTGCTGGAACGTCAACCGTCAAGAAAACACTAATCTCAATTTTTCAGCGGCAGAAAATTAATCCTGCGGTCATCGAAGGTGACAGCTTTCATCGCTACAGCCGGATAGAAATGCAGCGCCTGCAGGAACAGGCGACGAGTGAGAGTGAAAAATCGAGTCAGTTTGGTGCCGAGGCCAATCAGTTTCAAAGGCTTGAGCAACTGTTTAAAAACTATGGCGAAACTAATAGTGGAGAGCAGCGCTATTATCTCCATAATGAAGAAGAGGTTGAACG
>JBLILW010000203.1:0-4533 GCA_047638435.1 Urechidicola sp. | reverse complement strand
TCTTCTATGGCAGCTTTAAGATCTCTGACCAGTGCGATTTTTCGTAAATGACTTTCGTCCTGTCCTTGCTGGTAAATGCTGAAGGGTTGGTGCTCAATTCGTGCCAAATCGATTGCGATTTCAGCTCAGCGTAATAATTTTTCCGCTTCATTGCCGTAATCTGGGAAAAGTGAAACTCCTGCTACGATGTCTACCTGCAGACTGACTTCAGCCACGAGAAAGGGCGGTGCGATGACGGCAATCAACGAATCAATATAGTCAGAAATATTAGATTCGACTAATTGAGGCACTATCAGCGTAAAACGACCAACACTGAGGCGAGCGACCCTGTCTTCATCCAGACTGAAATTGACCAATCGTTGTGAAAACTCTTTAACCAGGGCGTCACTTGCCTGATATCCAAAGGTATCGTTGATTTGCTTAAAGTCGGTAATATCAATTCGCAACAACGCAAAATTGCGAGTGTTGGCATCGTTGATCAGTTGCGATAGTATATCGATCAAAAATAATCGATTGCCAATACCAGTGAGACTATCGCGAAAGGCCTGTGTGAGCAGAAGCCCCTCTCGTTCGGCAATGCCATGTTGCATAATCTGCAAACTTTGGGTCAGGGCACGAATCTCTTCACTGTCAGAGGATCCTGAGGTGATTACCCCATGATAGTTACCGGTGTTAATCAAGTTTGCCTAGGCAACTAGATTAGCGATAGGCCTGGTGATGTTGCGTGAAATCATAATAGTCGCTAACAACGACAGGAATAATGTGATGCCCGCAATTACCAAGATTTGCTCTTTTAGCATCGCATAACGTGCGTAGGCCTCGTCCAATGAAGCAAACAATATTGCATCAACCTGATAATCCGCTGTCGCGGTGAGTGATGTTTTTAAAGACAGGTATTCGTGCACCTTATTAAAAGCAAATGCTTGATCGACTGATTGACCACTAACCGCACGTGCTACTGTTACTGGTGCTTTGACTGGCAAATTAACCAGTTGAAATATTTGGCCGTCTATCATCGCAATCGAAGAAGGGGCGTTAATAGACTGATTCGATTCTGACAGTAAAATTTGGGGTGGGAAGCCAGTATGCGCCACTGGTTTATTTGATGAAGCCGCAATTAACTCCCCATCCAGATCAGCGAGCAACATAATCTCAGCGCCAATTCGGACACTATTATTTTCAAGTGCTGGCTGGATAGTCGCTACATCGAATGCTGTTACTGCTGTTTTAAACCCAAAGTCTGCAATCAATACTCGGGCTCAACTTAATAACTGATTGCCCTGTTCTAATATCAGTTGATTGAATACTTTTTTACTAACAAGTAGTTTTTCTTCTGCTTGAATTTTTACATTACTTTTGGTTGCGAATAGTACTGAGCCGAGTGTTGCGACACTGCTGATTACCAGCAAGCTCAAGAAAAACAGCTGGATCTTAGTCCGTAAGCTCATCGATTTATTATTTTTAATCATTGATATCTAATCGTATATTTGCGAACTAATCTTTGTGCCGCCGGGACTGGTCACTTTTAGTACAATTCTTGATTTACCCTCTAGTGTTTTTTCTACACTGCCGATATCAAGCAGTTGACTTGGGCTTTCCATGTCGGGGTGCCATAATTTTAATGTGGTTGGGAGAGACAAACCCTGTTCCAAGCTAGCATTTACATTTTGATCACTAATGTCAAATTCATCCAACTGAGAGACAAAAATATAGCCAATCATCTTGTCATGAATATTACATCCAACAACAACATCTGTAACATTGGAGTAGCTGTCAATTATCACCCTAACCAATATTTAAAACCGCTTGATCAATTAACTGGCAGGTGTCTGATATTACTTCCTAACCTGTCGGATCAAGCCCAGATTCAGATATTATGAATGAATGCTCAGTAAATTAAGATTGACTGACTATCAGGGGTCTTTTATCTTGCCCGTAGAATTCGATGAAAACGCCTATTAACATCCTGCGAAATTACTCAGAGAGAAACCATGACTGATAACAACTACAACTTTATTGCTGGCGAATGGATTGCTGGTGCTAGCGAAGTCGCGAATATTAACCCTTCTGATCTTTCTGACACCATCGGTATGTATGCGCAAGCAGACAAGTCACAGCTGGATCTTGCATTGGATGCAGCCCAATCGGCTCAAATCGAATGGTCGAAAGTCGGCCTCGAAAAACGTTACAGCGTTTTAATGAATATTGGCAACGAGTTGATCGCTAATTGTGAAGTGCTCGGAACGCTACTAGCGCGTGAAGAAGGCAAAACGCAACCAGAAGGTAAAGGTGAAGTGTATCGTTCGGGCCAATTTTTTACCTATTATGCGGCAGAAGTATTGCGTCAATTAGGAGAAAATGCTGAATCTACCCGTGATGGTATCGAAGTCGATATACGTCGCGAGCCTGTTGGCACCGTCGCTATTATTTCGCCTTGGAACTTCCCGATGGCGACAGCGGCATGGAAGATTGCACCAGCAATCGCGTTCGGTAATGCAGTTATCTGGAAACCGGCCAACATCGTGCCTGCATCTGCCGTTGCTCTGACTCGCATCATCGAAAAACAGGGTTTGCCCAAAGGCCTGTTCAATTTGGTTATGGGCGCGGGTAGCCAAATTGGTCAGCAGTTAATTGAAAGTCCAATGGTGAATGCCATCAGCTTCACTGGTTCTGTGCCAGTAGGACGTGAAATTGCAAAAACAGCGGTCGGTAACTTCACAAAAATCCAGCTCGAAATGGGATCTAAAAATGCACTAGCGATCATGGACGATGCTAACCTTGATACTGCTGTAGCTTGTGCGCTGGGTGGTGCTTTTGGCAGCACGGGTCAAAAATGTACAGCCTCGTCTCGGTTGGTTGTACACGAATCTATTCATGATGAGTTTGTTGACCGTTTGGTTGCCGGTGCGCAAGCCATGGTAGTCGGCCATGCACTTGAAGCAGGTACTCAAATTGGACCTGTTGCAAGCGAAGTTCAATTGACTCAAAACCTGGCTAACATCGAATTGGCCAAGAAGGAAGGCGGAGAATTGCGCTGTGGTGGCGAGCGTGTCGAACGCGCGACCGAAGGTTACTTCATGACTCCTGCGGTATTCACCGGTACCAGCAATGACTGGCAAGTAAACCGCGAAGAACTATTCGCGCCGATGGCCTGTGTTATCAAAGTGGGTTCTTATGAAGAAGCCATCGATACAGTTAACGACACTCGGTTTGGATTAACCGCTGGCATCATTACTACCAATCTGGCCCGAGCGACACATTTTCGCCGTAATGCCAAAACAGGTTGTGTGATGGTTAACCTACCAACTGCGGGCACTGACTACCATGTGCCTTTCGGTGGTCGTGGTGAGAGCTCTTACGGCCCACGTGAGCAAGGTTCTTACGCAAAGGAATTTTATACTCATGTCAAAACGGCTTATATCAGTTCAGGTGTGCCTGAATAAGCATTCCTCAAAAAGTAAATACAATGTGAAAATATAGAGGTAAGCATGAGTGACATAAGCTATCGAATCGATGGATTACAATACGCTAATTGGTCGGAAGAAATTTTCAGACAAATGCGCGAAGGTGGCGTTGATGCTGTTCATGTCACGATTGCTTACCACGAAAATTTTCGTGAAACTGTCGCCAATATGGAGCAGTGGAATGGTTTTTTTGAACGATTCCCTGACCTTATTTTTCTCGGGCGAACAGGTGACGATGTGCGTCTGGCACGTGAAACCAATCGTACCGCTATATTTTACGGATTCCAAAACCCATCTCCGATGGAAGATGATATTCGTTTAGTCGAAATATTACATACCCTTGGCGCTCGGTTCATGCAACTGACCTATAACAATCAGTCGCTGTTGGCCACTGGTTGCTACGAGGCAATAGACACTGGCGTGACCCGTATGGGCAAGCAAGTAATCGAAGAGATGAATCGAGTCGGATTGGTGGTTGATATGAGCCACTCGGCAGAGCGTTCTACCTTAGACGCCATAGAGATCAGTGCCAGGCCTATCGTCGTAACCCACGCTAACCCCAACTTTTGGGAACCAGCGCTACGCAATAAATCTGATGCCATTCTAAAAGGTCTGGGTGAAACTGGCGGCATGCTTGGCTTTAGTATGTACCCGCATCATCTTAAGGGTAAAGGCGATTGCAGCTTGCAAAGCTTTTGCCAAATGATAGCCGACTGTGCTGATGTAATGGGGGTTGATAATATTGGCATAGGTTCGGATCTTTGCCAGAACCACCCTGATTCAGTTGTCGAATGGATGCGCGTGGGTCGTTGGACTAAAAAAATCGACTATGGCGAAGGTTCTGCAGCCAATGCTGGCTTTCCTGATATGCCACCCTGGTTTAACGATAACCGCGACTTCTCGAATATTGAACAGGGTTTGCTTGAGGTTGGCTTCAATGCGCAGGATACGGCTAAAGTTATGGGCAATAACTGGCTGCGGTTCTTTGACGAGAACTTCGGACCAAAGTAGTATCTTAATATAATTATTTTTAGTCAGCTTTTGTATCAACTTCTTAGTCTAAACCCAA
>JBLILW010000202.1:0-4575 GCA_047638435.1 Urechidicola sp. | reverse complement strand
GTATCGAGGTGATTGATTCGGCTTGCAATTTTGCTGGTTGTTTCACCCTGAAAGCTGGAAGCCTCTTTTACACTGATAATTAGGCTCGAGGCCTGTGCAATCGCTTTGTGCATGCTTTTAAAGGCAAGTTCAACTGCTTCTAATTCTGCCAGTGACTGCTGCGACATTTTATTGCCTTCGGCCATCTTTGATTCGGTCGTTATTGCACCATTGCGCAAGCTATCCATAATGGTGCGAATTTCGTTGGTCGAAACTTTGGTCTGTGTTGCCAATAAACGAACCTCGTCTGCTACTACAGCAAATCCTCGTCCGTGCTCTCCTGCCCTTGCGGCTTCTATCGCTGCATTCAATGCCAATAAATTTGTTTGTTCAGAGATACCAGTAATCACCGATAGCACGCCGGACACCTTGCGACTATCTTGGGCCAATTGCTCCATGCTGCTGGCTGAGTCATCGGCCTGACCAGCAAGGATTCGCAATTTTTGTGTGGTTTCGTCTAATTGCTGCTGACCATCGATCGACCCTTTTTCAACTTGATTGGCATTACTGGTCAGGCTATCGGTGGTTTCGCTAACATGATGAAAGCTCTCTGAGAGCGCGTCTGTCGCGGCTGATACTGCCTTGAATTCGATTCGTTGCGCTTCGATGGATCGTTCGCCTGCCGTTGCCACTTGCTTGAGATGATGCGAAGCATCGTTCATTTGTTGTGCCGCTTCATTGATGCCAAAACAGATTTCCCGAATTAAGCCGACAAACTGGTTGAACGCCTGCGCCAGTCTACCTAACTCATCAGTGCCGGTATAATTCAACCGTCGGGTTAAATCGCCACCGCCTTGTGCAATATCCTCCATTGTCTCAACTACCGCCTGTAACGGTTTGACGATGGCACAGGCGAGTACGACTGTGAGGCTTATGGCAATAAGCACCGCGATTATCATTGCAATCACCATTCGTTCTGCTGTAACAGTTAAACCCGAATCGATAGACTCACTACTTCGACGCAGCGATTCAAATACCCTAACCTGCTCACTTTGAATATTGCTCAGCAATCGGCTGGACGTCGGTGATAGTGATTCCAGACGCGTCGCTTGTAATAATCGAGTGGTATCGAATACCTTGCGTGCCGCTATTCGATATAATGAGAGCAGCGTTGATATCTCTTTTATTTTGACTTTATGCAAATCTTTACGTAAGTGATCACTCAAGTCTTCAATAGCATTTTCCGCGCCATATAACTCCATTAAAAATAAATCCCTGTCTGTGTGCTCAATATTTTTGGCGTAGGCATTCAGCGCGATAAACGAGGCTTGCAAATGGTTGTTCAGGAATATGGTGTAGCTGGGTAAAACGCCAGCAGTTTCAAGGTTGAGTGTTGCTCTGATTTGAACCGATTTATCGATCATTTCAGGCAATACTTGTTGATGGATCTGACGTAGATTGGCTTGCAAGTCAGATAGCGAAGGTGCCAGTGTCGCAAGGAAAGTTTGGTCGATAGATTGACTGTCTTGCTGGATTGATTCGGCTCCTTCAATGTTGCTAAAAGTATCGTCCTTAAAAACAAGGTCGGCCTGCTGAGACAGTGTTTCATATTGTTCAAGAAATTTTTCATCAGGTAGTAACAGATAGCGTTCTATCAAGTTCAATCGACTTTGTAAGTTGACCGAAAACTGACTTGTAAGCCGTGCCACTGGCTCGACCTCTTCAACCTGAACACTGGTTGCCTGTCTGATAGTAACAAGTGATGTCCATGACAAAACACTGAGAACAACCAGAACCAATATCAGGCTAGCTGGCAATAGGCCAATTTTGTAAAGTAGTGGCAGGTTACTAAATTTCATCATAACCGTTGACTCCCAGTCATCACGATGAGTTGATCGTGAATATCTCTGAAACTCTGGTAGAGGTCATTTATACTGGTTTCCGAGGTAACTGCGTTACCCGCTTCGAGCTTTGACAACCCCAGCGTGATTCGGGTTCGGTGCAAGTCAGCTATGATGTAACGTGTTATATCGTAAATGTCACTCAACCTCAGGTCACCGGTTCCAAGTGTGCCAGGATGAATTGGTTCAACTTCTAGCCGACGTTGCAAGCGGCCTAGTAAATGCATGTTTTGGTAGGCTAACAGCATAATCGCTCTTGGTTTTCTTGCTATTTTCGCCACTGTCAATATGTCCGCTTTATTCAACGATTGTTGTCTTGCAATAATGGCGAGCGATGACTTGACGATATTCAGTTGCGTTTGAATCGATTTGGTATCGGGTGGAGGCACCAAAGACGACAGGATGCGGGTTAGATACCAAAGCTCTGCATAATTATCTTCGGTCGATTTACCCCGTTTTGGCTCTGGTTCAGGTGGCAAATCTAACCCTTTAAGTTTGAGCAGCGTATTTAGCCCACCCTTGACCCGCTCTAATAACTCATAGACACTGGCTGTTCTTAACGGTTTTTCGGGTAATGACTGCTCTGGCATTTCGCTAATGCCATATTGGCGCTGTAACTGTCGCAACTGATTGTGAACATCAATCGCTTTTACATAGAGGTGAATCGGCAATTGATTTTGAAATACGGGTATATCTACCTCAGCTATCGAAGCGTTAGCCTGCTTCGCTAGCAATTCAGCCTTGATTACGCTTGATTCAGCTAATTGAAAAACATGGTTGTTATTACGAAATGCGCCATAAACCGGGTTGGTAATCACCAAAATAGTGAGGTATCCAATTAAATGTAGGTAGGCTTTTGGTATCACTATTTTCTCCGATCCAAATAGGTTAATTAACAGGAGGCCGGTGTGGTAACCATCTCGTCTAAAAACATCTAGTTTCTATCTATGAATTGCTAACGGCTGCTAGCGAGCTTTCTTTAGCGATTAAATCTTTGGGCATTACGCCAGGCGCATAAAGACAGTGACTGCAGGAATTTACTGAGAGATGGTCTTAGGGTAAGTTTAAGACTCAATTTCTTCGACCTCATCGGGTGCTTTGTTGTGAGTTGGCTTTGTGATGGAGGAACGGCACCAGTCTTACCCTGAGATTTATTATAAATCGTCGGCCAATCAGGCAAATAAAATGCTTTCGTAGAATAGACTAGGATCAAAAAGGTAATCAGGTTTTCCGTATAACACCCCAATATAGCTGGAAGGCTTTTGAAAGACTTTATTTTGTGACCTTAAAAGAGGTTTTATCAACACTTGAACACTTAATCTGCTACAAAATTTTTAAGTTTCAAGCCAAGCAGGTCTCCTATGCTTAAAGGTGCCATAACGTCTGTGGCTTACCCCAATCATCGAAAACCACATCATTGCGGTAAACATTGATGCAGTTCATTCCTTATCACGTCCTAAAGTTTGCGCTTTGTTTTGCCGTAACTATTAGAGTGAAAAAGAGAATCGACTTCCATCAAAAGGCCACAAATTTAAAGATGGGAAATGACAGGAGGTGGGTTGATATAGATTGAAAGAGTGTCCTTGGTGGCAGGGCAAATAAGGAAGTGAGATGAATCCTGACGGAATTATTAAAAGATGACGATATGCCATTATTTGATTCAAAAAATAGTCCAAAAATCTAGTAACCAATCAAATCAATTTCGCAATGGCTTCCCCATCTTCAACATGTGCTGAATTCGATCCAACGTCCCTTGGTTTTTCATTAACCCAACAAAATTCTTAAGTTCCAGAGCAAGCAGGTCTTCTTCACTTAATGGTGCCATCGCGTCTGCGGCTTGGCCGCCACTGAGAACATCGGCGAGGGCATCGCACACTACGACATCGTACTCTGTCGCTAGTCCTCGTGCTTTGAAGTCGCGTACAGCAGCAGCCAGAATGGATTGTCCGGTTGGGCCGGGGAGGGTGATTACGGCTACTTCTGGTGCTTCATAGTTTTCTGACAGTGTTAATGCTCTGGCTTTGGCATCGGCTAGCAGCCGATCACGATTGAAGGTGATGCCGTCATCTGGGCGTAGGAACCCGATGTCTTTAGCGTCGAATGCTGACCCTGATACTTTGGCTGTGCTGATGGTTTCGAAGGCTGTAGTAACGATTGGCATGGGGCCATTCGGCAGTCTTGTATTGGATGCATTTCGTACGAGCATGGCGGTGCAGCCTCCCCACCCTGGGATTAGTCCGACACCTGCCTCAACGAGGCCTAGGTAACTTTCGACATGCGCTTGTATTGCATTGGCGTAGAGTACGGTTTCGCAGCCGCCACCGAGTGCCATGCCGAATGTTGCAGCGACGACTGGGAATGGTGAGCGTTTCATTGTGAGGAAGGTTGATTGGCCTTTGGCAACAACCTTCTCGGCTTCTTGCCAGTTTTTCTGTTCGATCAATTCGACAAATGCATTGATGTCTGCACCGACAGAGAAGTTGCTGGCTTCGTTATAGATCACCATCGCTTTATGATTTTTTGGTATGACATCAATAGACTGATTAATTAAATCCATCACGTTCATATCCAGCGCATTAACTTTGGTATGCACTTCGAAGCAGGTAACACCGTCACCAATATCCCAAAGACTGGCTGACTGATTTGAAATAATGGGGTCAGACTTGCGCTTAATGTCCTCTAGTAGCAGGACACC
>JBLILW010000201.1:0-4583 GCA_047638435.1 Urechidicola sp. | reverse complement strand
GTTGTTTATCGTTATTTGCAGCACCTCGGTTATGACGTCAATTACGTGCGAAATATTACCGATATCGATGACAAAATCATCAATCGAGCGAATGAGCGTGGCGAAGACTTCTATCAACTCACCCAACGATTTATTGATGCCATGCACGAGGATGCTGATGCTCTGGGAGTGCTGCGACCAACCCAGGAGCCACGTGCGACCGATAGCATCAATATGATGCTGACGATGATTGCTGAGTTGGTGAGTAAAGGCTATGCCTATCAGTCCGCCAATGGTGATGTTTACTTCTCGGTGGCTAAGTTCAAGGACTACGGCAAGCTGTCAGGCAAAAAGATAGGCGAATTGCGGTCAGGTGAACGAGTCGAGGTTGACACCCAAAAGAACGATCCACTCGATTTTGTTTTGTGGAAATCGGCTAAGCCAGGTGAGCCGAGTTGGACGTCTGATTATGGCGATGGTCGACCCGGCTGGCATATAGAGTGCTCTGCGATGTCGACACAAATACTTGGCAATCATTTTGATATTCATGGCGGCGGACAAGATTTACAGTTTCCCCATCATGAAAATGAAATCGCACAGAGTGAATGTTGCACGGATGAAACTTTTGTCAATTACTGGATGCACAATGGCTTTGTGCGCGTTAACGAAGAAAAAATGTCTAAATCCCTGGGTAATTTCTTCACTCTGCGAGATGTATCGAAAGACTACAAGGCTGAAGAAATCCGTTATTTCATAATCAGTAGTCATTATAGAAGCCAACTGAATTATTCTGAAGACCAGCTAAATAACGCAAGAAGTGCACTAAAGCGTTTTTATGGTGGGTTGTTAGGTGCTGAGCTAGTTGAGGTGCCAACTAATACAGAGTATCAAAAACGATTCGAAGCCGCTTTAAACGATGACTTCAATACGGCGAATGCCGTCGCCGTATTATTTGACTTAGTACGAGATATCAATCGAGCTAAAACCGAAGAGCCAGCAGCAGTTAACCCATTAGCCAGTCTACTAAGGTATCTAGGTAGTATTGTTGGGTTACTGCAAAGTAATGCTGAAACCTATCTCAAGGGCCAGGTGAGTAATGACAGTGGATTAACCGACGGAAAGGTTGACGAGCTGATACAGCAAAGGTTAGATGCAAGAGAGGGCAAAGACTGGGCGTCGGCAGATCTTATTCGAGAAGAATTAACCGCTGCTGGCATCGTATTAGAAGATGGCGCTGATGGGACGCGATGGCGTCGAGATTAATCGAGGTTATTCGATAAATAAATCGATTCGCACTCACGTTGAAAAAAAAGATGATAAAAACTGTAATGTTCAATTGACGGCGATTTTTCTTCAGCGTATTATCCTGCGCCTTGCTGATAGACAGATTTCGGGGTGTAGCGCAGCCTGGTAGCGCAACTGCTTTGGGAGCAGTGGGTCGGGAGTTCGAATCTCTCCACCCCGACCAAATAAATAGAGGCTGTTAATTTTCGAGATGAAGGTCATTTACCAGGTGACTAGATCGAACTAATAACTTCTAAATATCAACCAGTTGGTTGATGGCAGGACGCCGGATTTTGACTCAACTGCTTAGCTTGAATAAGTTAAGGTCAGTTAGACGTAGTTCAGTCGATCCAGGATCAGGGTTACTGCGCCCGTAGCTCATTTGGATAGAGCATCGGCCTTCTAAGCCGAGGGTAGCAGGTTCGAATCCTGCCGGGCGCGCATTTTTTATGGTGGGCGTAGCTCAGTTGGTAGAGTGCAAGATTGTGATTCTTGTTGTCGTGGGTTCGATCCCCATCGTCCACCCCATATTGATCTAGTGGCTGTTTGTAGATTTAAACAGGCAGCCACCAGAAGATCAGAGCTGATGTACGATAATTCGGAAGTGAGTTGTCGGTTACCAATATATCAGCCGATGCAAGGCGAGTAATGTGCGAGAGTGGCGGAATTGGTAGACGCGCCAGATTTAGGTTCTGGTATCTTAGGATGTGAGAGTTCGAGTCTCTCCTTTCGCACCATTTTTATTCAACTAAATTGTTGATTAGTAGACCGAATAAAATACTAAATTTAGATTAATGTAAGTCAGTACACTCACTGGCAGTAATATCCCTCTTATAGAAAATCACGAGATTTTATCATGCAAGTATCTATCGAAACACTCGAAGGCCTAGAACGTAAAATGACTGTTCAGGTTCCTTCCGATACGGTGACACAGGCAGTCGAAAAGAAGCTCAAAGAGCTTACTAAGACTGTCAAGATTGATGGTTTTCGTCCAGGCAAGGTTCCCTTAAAAGTTGTTCAGCAAAAATTTGGAGGACACGTTCGTCAGGAAGTCGTTGGTGACGTGCTTGAATCATCCTACCAGCAAGCGCTAATGCAAGAAAACGTTCGTCCTGCAGGCATGCCAAACATCGAATCAATGACCGCGGAAGAAAAACAAGACATGACTTATGTTGCTGTTTTTGAGGTTTATCCTGAAGTTGAAAAGTTAAATCTTGATTCTATTAAGATTGAAAAACCAACGGCTGATATTTGTGAGCAAGATTTTGATGACATGATCACAAAATTGCGTGAGCAACGTAAAGACTGGGCCGAAGTAGATCGAGCTGCAACCAAAGGCGATAAAGTGACCGTCGATTTTGAAGGTCGTATTGACGGCGAGCTATTTGAAGGCGGCGCTGGCAAGGATATGGATGTTGAAATTGGAGCAGGTCAAATGTTAAAAGAATTCGAAGAAGGACTAGATGGTATTGCAGTTGGTGAAGAAAAGGTTGCCGAAGTCAATTTTCCAGAAGACTACCATGGTAAAGATGTTGCTGGTAAGAAAGCCGAGTTTACGCTGAAGGCTACTAAAGTATCAGAGCCTATCCTGCCTGAAGTCGATGCCGAATTTGCGAAGGCGTTTGGTGTGAAAGATGGTGACATCGAAAAAATGAATACAGACATCCGCGCCAATATGGAAAAAGAACTGAAGCAGCGTTTGAAGTCTGAGCTTAAAAACGCAGTTATGGTTGGCCTTTTAGAGGCAAATGAAATTATTGCACCAACAGCATTGGTTGCCGAAGAAGTAAAAGCATTGAAAGAGCAGGCTGCACAACGCATGAGTCAAGGTCAGGGCATGGAGTCTTTCGATACCTCTACTTTGCCAGACGAGCTTTTTGCAGAAGAAGGCACAAAACGTGTAAAGCTTGGATTATTGGTAAGCGAAGTCATCAAAACAGCAGAAATCAAACCCGATGAAAACTTCATTGAGACTACCTTAACTGACATGGCTTCATCGTATGAAGATCCTGCTCAAGTAATCGAATATTATCGCCAAAATAAGCAAGCACGTGCAAATCTTGAAGCGATGGTACTTGAAGATCAAGTTGTTGAACATATATTAAGTCAAGCGAAAGTGACCGAAAAGGCATCAAGCTTTAAAGAATTGATGAACGGTGACGTTTAATTAGTGAAAGCCGAATCAAAAGCTTGATATTCACAACACGACCAGAGCATCGGTCTAACAACGGAAATTGTAAAACATGAGCGAATTCAGTATCACCGGCGGTATCACCTCTATGCTTCCTAAGATGGATAATACTCAGGCAAATCTGGTGCCAATGGTAGTAGAGCAGTCTGCCCGGGGTGAACGAGCCTACGATATATACTCTCGCTTATTAAAAGAGCGTGTCATATTTGTTGTTGGACCTATTGAAGACCATATGGCGAATTTAATTGTCGCGCAATTATTATTTCTGGAGTCTGAAAATCCAGATAAAGATATCTCCCTTTATATTAATAGCCCTGGCGGTTCAGTGACTGCTGGCCTCGCGATTTATGACACTATGCAGTTTATCAAACCCGATGTCAGCACCTTATGCACTGGCCAAGCGGCAAGTATGGGCGCTATATTGTTAGCCGGTGGTTGTGCTGGAAAACGATATGGTCTGCCACATTCAAGAGTCATGATTCATCAACCTATGGGTGGCTTTCAAGGGCAAGCGAGTGATTTTGAAATCCATGCTAAAGAAATTCTATCCGTTCGAGGACGTCTGAATAAAATTCTGGCTAAGCATTCTGGTCAACCAGAAGATGTCATAGGAAAGGATACCGATCGTGATAATTTCATGAGTGCCGAAGAATCAGTGGAATATGGGTTAATGGATAAAGTTTTATCATCACGTGCCGATCCCGAAGAATAGGTTTAAAAAGTATTCGTTCAGTTGTGCTGGCCAATATGGTCTAATATCATCAAACGAATACTAATCGAGCCAAAATTAGGATTTAGTTAAGCACCAGATATCGGTTGTAATTATGAGTGACGAGAAAACAAATAATAAAGATGAGAAGTTGCTGTATTGCTCATTTTGTGGCAAAAGTCAGCATGAAGTCAGAAAGCTTATTGCAGGGCCTTCTGTTTTCATTTGTGACGAATGTGTCGACCTTTGTAACGATATTATTCGTGAAGAAATTCAAGAAAAAAGCAACGATGCTGACGGCAAGTTGCCAATTCCGCATGAAATATTTAACGTACTAGACGAGTATGTCATTGGTCAAAGTCGGGCCAAGAAGGTACTCGCAGTTGCGGTTTACAACCATTACAAACGCCTTGAAGCGGG
>JBLILW010000200.1:0-4644 GCA_047638435.1 Urechidicola sp. | reverse complement strand
CGCTTTTTGACCAACCTTTCAATGACTTAGTTTTTCAGGCGCAAACCATTCATCGGCAGAATTTTGATCCGAATGCAGTTCAAATCAGCTCTTTGCTGAGCATTAAAACTGGTGCCTGCCCAGAAGATTGCTCTTATTGCCCACAAAGTGCGAGGTATGACACGGGGCTAGAGCGCGAGCGCTTAATGCCACTGGAAGAAGTCAAACAAGCCGCATTAAACGCCAAGTTAAATGGCGCGAGTCGTTTTTGCATGGGCGCTGCCTGGCGCAATCCGACTGACAAAAACCTCCACAAGGTTATCGAGATGATTAGTGCAGTTAAAGATATGGGGCTAGAAACCTGTGTCACACTGGGTATGTTGACTCAACCACAGAGCAAAAAGTTGAAGGAGGCAGGGTTGGATTATTACAACCATAACCTCGACACGTCTCCTGAATACTACAAAGATATTATTACCACCCGAAAATACCAGGACAGACTCGACACTCTGGAAAATGTGCGTTCAGAAAATATCAACGTCTGTTGTGGCGGCATTGTCGGCATGGGCGAAACTGATAAGGATCGCGCCGCATTATTGCAGCAACTGGCTAATTTACCTGAGCACCCGCAAAGTGTACCGATAAACCTACTAGTCCAGGTCGAAAACACGCCTTTGTATGGCACCGAAAAATTAGACCCCATTGAATTTGTGCGAACCATCGCTGTTGCTCGAATCATGATGCCAAAATCAGCCGTTCGTCTGTCGGCCGGGCGTAACGACATGAGTGACGAAATGCAGGCTTTGTGTTTCGTCGCGGGTGCCAACTCGATCTTCTATGGCGACACCTTGTTGACCACGCCTAATCCTGACGAAAATAAGGATCTCGAGCTATTCGAAAGACTCGGTATTAATGCAAGTGGTCGATTAGTCGAAGATCCCTTGGAAACAGCTGTAGCCTAGAGAGCTGACTATCTGATCGTTCTCTTGGGCGACTGGATAACTGCCCATGTTTGATCTTCAACCAGAACTTACCCGAAGGCACCTAGCTGGCCTCTACCGCAAGCGTTCGATTGTTAGCTCTGCACAGGCGGTTCGGCTAACAGTCAATGGTCATTCGCTACTGTCTTTTTCGAGTAATGACTATCTGGGGTTAGCCAATCACCCTGACATAAAACAAGCCTTTATAACTGCTACCGAGCACTATGGCGTTGGCAGTGGATCTGCTCATTTAATTACGGGCCATAGTCAACTGCACCACGAATGCGAATTGCGGCTGGCTGAGTTTACAGGAAGGGACCGAGCGTTATTGTTCAGTAATGGCTATATGGCTAACTTGGCGATCGCTTCAGCTTTAGTCGGGCGCCATGATATTATTCATCAAGACAAACTCAATCATGCCTCTTTAATCGATGCCGCAAAAATTAGCGGCGCTAAATTAAAACGCTATCGACATAATGATCTGGCACAACTTAAATCCCAATTAGAGACTTCGCAGCTGGATGGCAATACATCATTGCGCCAGTTGATCATGACAGATGGCGTTTTCAGCATGGATGGAGACTGCGCCGATCTTAATCAAATTAGCCAGATAGCCAGCCAATCAAACAGCTGTTGCATGGTCGATGATGCTCACGGGTTTGGCGTGATGGGTTCCACTGGAGCAGGGCTGCTAGAACAATGTGGGTTGGGCCAGCAGCAGGTACCGATTTTGATGGCAACACTGGGCAAAGCGATTGGCACATCGGGTGCCTTTGTGGCTGGTAGTGAAGCAGTAATCGAAACGTTGATCCAGCAAGCTAGGCCCTATATTTATACGACAGCATCCCCACCACCCATTGCCGCAGCCACCATTTGTAGCCTCGAGATCGTAAAACGTGACACCTGGCGACGAGAGAAACTTCAGGAATTAATAGCCTACTTCCAGCTGCGTATGGCAACTACTGAGTTTGAATTAATGCACTCCGCTACGGCAATCCAACCTATTGTGATTGGCGGTAATAATCACGCGATTTCACTCAGTGAAAAACTATTAAAATTCGGCATACAAGTCAGTGCGATTCGGCCACCGACCGTACCAGCAGGTAGCGCTAGATTGCGCATTACACTATCGACATCGCACGAAAAAGCCGATATTGATCAATTAATAAAAGCATTGACGTCAAACTAACGCCTGCTTCAGTTTGATGACAACTGCCAAATTGGAACTGGCATTTTATACGCTTAGCCTCAAAGAACTTAAGTGCATCTCTAAACATTCGTTTTGCCTCGAATGCCCAGACATTCGCAAGGCTCTTGGGTCAGGCTCTAGCCTTGCAGACCTGCCGTTGTTTTTTTTATATGCGCCATGCTCCGGCTCCTTGTATGGATTGCCATGGCGGCGAGTATACAGTTTTAGCCTATGGCGGCATTCAAGCCGAAGTCTGATGAGGAATGTTAAAATACTTGATCCAGTACTGCTAAGTATTTATGGTCGGTTGACTATATTGGCGAACCAGAAAATTTTGGGTTATAGATGTTAAAAAAATGGGTGGAATGATTAGGCCCTACAGCGACTACATTTGCGTTTATTGGCCTCAATAAACCATTACTGCGACACCCAATTGGAAAGCAATTAAAAAGGTTTTCTTTTTAATTTGACGGTTAATCGTCTGGAGAGAATATGAACATAGTTCGAACTGGAATAATCATAAACACCGAAAAATATGATGAGTGTGTTTCATTTTATAAAAAAATTTTCGGTCTGAGAATTCTTTATGAGGAAAAATACGACGATTTTCAATTAACCTGTTTTCAATTTGAAAGTTCCTATCTGATGATAGAAACTGAAGGGTTTGCAAAACCTGAAGGAAAAGCCATAAAAGAAAACCCAACCAAACTTAGGTTTAATGTAGCAAATATAAACGACGCATTGAAAACGATCAAAAGCCATGGAATTGAAGCTGAGATTAATAAGAATGATTGGGGGGCAACAATCAACCTATTCGATCCAGATGGAAACAGGATTGGAATAAGAGATGAAGCTACATTTAAATCACAAATCAGCGCTTAACAAGCTGCTGGTTTTGGAATCACTCGCAGCGCACAGTTAGCCGTCATGTATCAAGGAGAGAACAATGAAACAAACAGAGGAAATTAATTTCGTCGAAATATCGTCACAAGACCTAGAAGAAACTAAGAAGTTTTTTAGTCAGTATTTGAATGGTCATTTGTTGATTATGGGCCTGATTATATTGCCATCGAGAGTGCTGGATTAGATGGTGGCTTTTTAAATCAGGTCAAAAAGAAACTACAACGAATGGTAGCGTTCTTGTTATCTTGTATAGTGGTGAAATTGAGGAAAGCATCAAAAGAGTGCGTCTTCAGGAGGAAAGATTATCAAAGATATTTTTCCTTTTCCGGGTGGGCGTCGATTTCATTTCACTGACCCCAATGGCAATGAATATGCTGTCTGGTCTGAGTCAAATGAATAACGAAAAAGTCAATAGTAGTAGGGATAGCTATAATTAAGGGTTAATCACTGGAATTTAGAAGGCTTAACCCCTATTGGCTTAAAATTTTTGCGATAAATACGATCATACATAACGCACCTTACCAGTGTTGTGAGTCCGGCTTGCGCTTGCTGATTTCCAGAGCACGTGCATTTACTGCAAAGTACTGACGCTTGAGGCCCATCATTTTATACGTCAGATAGAGCATTATCAGAATATTGAGGTTAATCGATGAAAGCGTATGTGGCGACCACCAAACAGATAGACCAGGCGTTTGAGTCTTGGATCGATGCTGGTGGTGAATCAGAGCAGGAAGAGCGAAAATTCGTCCATGCTATCTACCAATATTTCATGGCCACAGAGCAGGCACGGCTCTATCACACAGTCACTGGGTTGGTTTGCTATCCCCTCGATAATTGGATTGAACGCTTTAGTGCCTGGGCGCAAAGTGAAATAGATCAAGCACCAGAGAAGGAAAGTCAGATACGCGACTTGAGTGGGCAAGTCATTGGGTTACTCGATTCGAATTGGTGTATCCAACATAAGCTCGTTGCGCGTGAATGCCTTGATGAGGCAGAACTGGCCGACGTCGACGGTTAAATATGTTTTGAGTGCCAATGGTATTAAGGTGAATGTAAAGGTAAAAAAGTAATGCATAGAAATTGGCGCAGCAAAGACGCCAAGTCACTGATATAAAATGATTTTAGCTCCTTTAAAGGTCCAAAAATCAGTGTTTTTTTATAGTTAGCTTTCCTTTTTTTGATTTAATAGCACTGTGGTGGTCGGCAGGTTATAGACCACCTCGGCAAAAAGTACGGTTAAGCACAATCTGCTTTCTAAAAGGTGGTAAGGCACTCGACCCACCTAAGGCGTATGAGTGTCAACTTCAGCCATCACCAAAATCTCAACTAACTGATTTTTTATCGGTTAGTTAGGCAAGTAGTCTGTCTGACTTTGGTAATTGCAGAGAAGGGGAAGTCATTTTGATACCATTTTTTGATCGAATGAGGCGAATAGTTGTTCTATTCAATGAATTGGGTCAGGAAATCTGGCCAAAATGGCGTTTCAGCACAACTGCATGGATGTAGCGGTTCGGCGCCCCGAAGGTAGAACAATGCATCGTTACAGGGATGCAACTAATTAGAATAACGTAAGGGCCGTTATCGAGGAGCGAT
>JBLILW010000199.1:0-4771 GCA_047638435.1 Urechidicola sp. | reverse complement strand
ACCGGTGCCTGTAAATAGATAACTAAGTCTGGCCGTGGGGCATCAATTGTAAGCTGTTGGTAAATTTTTTGGTAGAGTTTGAATTCGTCTGGGTTGAGCGTGAGTTCAGCAAAAAGTGGATCTTTATCGATCAGGAAGTCGGCAATATGGGTATTTTGAAACAGGTCGATTTGACGAAAATTGTGCACTTGCTCGGCACGCTGTAACAAGAACGACAATTGAGTCGACAGCGCATATCGGGCTGGATTTTGATAAAACTGCGCGATAAATGGATTTTCGTCTACTTGCTCTAGCATTAGGCCGGTGCCAAAAGTTTGCGCTAGCTTTTTAACTAGCGTGGTCTTGCCGACACCTATAGGGCCTTCCACTACGATATATCGATGATGATTGAGCATGCTAAATGACTGTATTGTTAGGCGTTGTGTTGATCTTATGGAGCTGAATTAAGGGTGCATTATCAATTAAATGTTGCAAACTGCCTAAGCCCGGAATGAATGGTTTGGCCGATATTTCAAGCATGGGTAGTAATACAAACAACCGATTAGCCATCTCAGGATGCGGCACGGTTAAATGGTTATCATTTATCACACGCTGACCAAATATAATAATATCCAGGTCTAGCGTTCTGGGCGCCCAGTGTAATTTTGGGTCCCGTTGGCGATTAAATGCTTGCTCCACCGCTTGTAGTTCCAGTAGCAGGACCATTGGCTCAAGCGTGGTTTCGATCAGCGCGACGGCATTGATATAGTCATCCTGCGGTATATCGCTGACAGGTTCAGACTGATAGAGCGAGGATTGCTGGATTAATTTGCACTGTGTAATACCACTGAGCCGTTTGATAGCATCACTCGCTATAGTGATCGAATCGCCAATATTGCTGCCGATACCGACATAAACTAACTCAGATGCCATTCGAGTTATTATTAGATGAGCTATTGTTCGAATTGCTATTGCCAGATTGGCTGACAGGTTTACGTCGACGACGTGGTCGAGGTTTTGCATATTCTGACGAATGCCGTTCAATGACGGGCGCCGTATTATTTTTTTGAAACTCAGTCCACCAATGGCACAAATGCACTGGCATTAAACCAACCATGGTTTGCAGGCACATAAAATCATAGGCTGCCCGAAAACTAGGATGTCCATGCAGTCGTGTGGGCTGCTTACCTTGAGTGCGATGAAATTTAGGCTGGTTGGTCCAAATGTCTTTTGCCATTTGACTGTAGCGGCGGGGTATTGAAATATGCTTTATTTGCCTGCTCATGACATCACTGCCGGCTTGTGCTAATGCAGGTACCATCTTCAGTTGATCTGACTGGATATCCTGTGCTTGCTTGTGTACCGCGGGCCAAAGCAAACTGGCGAAGATAAAAGCAGGTGACACATGTTGATCACTATTAATGCGAGCATCGGTATTAACGAGTGCTTGATCAATAAAATCGAGCATTAACTCTGATGGTTCGGCGATGAGTATTTCGTCCAGCGCAGGAAACAAATATTGAAGTAAGTTGTAGGTTCGCAATAGCTCGAGAACACGAGTCGCCTTGCCACTATGAAATAGCTTAACGGCCTCGTCAAACAGCCGCGCTGAAGGAACGCCAGCGAGCAATGGACCGCATTCTAGTATTGCGTCGGCTGCCGATGTTTCAATATCAAAATCGAGTTTGGCAGCAAAACGAACAGCGCGCAGCATTCGCACGGGATCTTCCTGGTAGCGTGTCTCAGGGTCGCCAATTAATCGGAGTGTGCGTGATTCAATATCGGCCAGGCCATTGGCATAATCGAGCAGCGAAAATCCGTCAATATCGTAGTACATCGCATTAATCGTAAAGTCACGACGCATGGCATCATCTTCGATATCGCCGAAGGTATTATCACGTAGGATGCGCCCTTCAGTGCTCAGTTCGTTTTTAGGTGAATCATCCGTGTGGCCTCTAAACGTAGCAACTTCGATTACTTCGCGGCCATAACGAATATGCACCAGACGGAAACGACGCCCGATAATGCGACTATTGCGAAATAGGCCGTGTATTTGTTCAGGTGTTGCGTCAGTGGCTATATCAAAATCTTTAGGCTTTTTCTCGAGCAGCAGGTCGCGCACACCACCGCCAACCAAACAGGCTCGATATCCTTCACTTGATAGCCGATATAAAACTTTTAACGCGGCTTCAGATATGGATTTTCTGGATAGCTGATGTTGACTGCGGGGGATAGTCGTTAAGCTGTGTTTGCTCGTTTCTTGGTTACTCACTGCGCTAATTTGATCCTTTATAATGCTGTAATCATATCATTTCATCGATTTAAAGTTCGAATAGTTTTGTCCAGCCCCAAGAGTAAAGAGTCGATGGACGCTTGCGTGTCAAATCTGATGAGGCTCGATTGACGCTGGGCAAAGCTGTTTCAAAACGCCATTGTTCGAGCTGGCATCCTTTTGTAAGTTACTGGTCTAGTTTTTCCCACCGCTCATATAACACTTTAAGCGACGCTTCGAGTTCTGACAGTTGTTGCTGTAGCGGCTGGGTAATAACGCTGCTCTGATCGTAAAAACCTGGCGCTGCAAATTGTTGATGCATTTTTTCGATTTGCTTTTCAAGCTTTTCTATTTTGACGGGTAGTAGCCGGAGCTCCTTTTCATCCGCTGCACTTAACTTGGCTTTTGGCTTGGGCTTGGGCGCTTGAGCAGGTTTACTTTTCGACTTGGTTTTACTGTTAATCGCCTGGGCTGATTCGGTGGTTGTCGTGCGCTGTCTTAGCCAGTCGATGTAACCGCCAACATATTCATTTACTTCGCCTTCACCTTCAAATACTAGTGTGCTTGTCACTGTGTTATCGATGAAGTTTCGGTCGTGGCTGACGAGTAGCAAGCTGCCTTTAAATTCTACTAGCAACTCTTCGAGCAATTCCAATGTATCCATATCAAGATCATTGGTTGGCTCATCCATCACCAGAAAGTTAAACGAGCGAGTGAATAAACGCGCCAGTAGTAACCGATTACGCTCACCACCCGATAGTGCTTTAACCGGCATGTTGATTTTCTTTTCACTAAACAAAAAGTCTTTGAGATAACTAATGACGTGCTTTGATACTCCATTAACTTCGACATGGTCTGCTTTTTCTACCAGATTGTCTCGAACTGACTTTTCTAGATCGAGTGTTTCACGGTGCTGGTCGAAGTAGGCTACCTCAAGTTTGGTGCCGAGCTGGATGTCGCCTTCTTGTGGCGCTAGTTTGCCCAGTAAGAGTTTAATGAGTGTCGATTTTCCACAGCCATTGGGACCGATGAGGCCAATTTTTTCACCCCGTAACATTTTGAAGGTAAAGTTATTGACAATAGGCTTGTCCTGAAACTGGAATTTGACTGCCTCTGCATTGATAACTATTTTGCCTGACTTCTCTGATTTCTGGGTTACGAGTTTGACTCGACCCTGAAGTTCACGGCGGTCTGAGCGATCGCGGCGTAATTGCTCTAAAGCCCGAACGCGGCCTTCGTTACGGGTTCGTCTGGCTTTAATGCCTTGGCGAATCCAGACTTCTTCCAGTGCCAGTTTTTTATCAAAAAGTGCATTGTGGGTCGATTCAACCTCTAGTTGAGCCTGTTTTGCTTCTAGATATCTTTCATAGCTTCCAGGCCAGCTGGTTAATTTGCCACGATCAAGGTCAATAATTCGAGTCGCAAGCGATTTCAAAAATGAACGGTCGTGAGAAATAAACAGCAAGCTGCCTTTGAATTGCTGTAAAAATTCTTCAAGCCAAATGATGGATTCAATATCAAGGTGGTTGGTTGGCTCGTCTAGCAGTAGTAGGTCAGGTTCTGCGACTAAGGCCATGCCGAGTAAAACACGCCGTTTCATACCACCCGATAGCTGGTTGAACTCGGCATCGGCTGGTAAATTCAGTCGTGACACCGTAGCTGATATTCGATTCTCTAAATTCCAGGCATTGTTGGCTTCTATGATGTCCTGCAGCTCTTGCATACGTGGCAATACCGATATATCGGTCGCGACCTGGAGTACGAGGTGGTGCCATTCGGTGATGACATTGCCGAGTTCACCAATGCCCGACGCAATACAGTCATATACGCTGCCTTCAATGCTCGCAGGAACTTCCTGTTTAAGCTCGGCGACGAGTAGTCCTCGTGATTTATTGATCTCACCTTCGTCTGGTTTGATCTGCCCAGAGAGCATCTTTAATAAGGTTGACTTGCCCGTACCATTTCTACCGACCAGGCAAATGCGTTCACCGTCTTCAATGCTCAGATTGGCCATATCCAGCAATGGTTGGTCACCATAACTATGGTAGAGGTTGTTTGCATTTAACAGATTCATGAGTTCGGCTTTAGTTAGCGAGAAATTGTATGTTTAGGAACGTTTGTTTAAATAACAGTTTGTTTAGTTAGCTGCGTGTTGAGATAACTAGAGTAGGGCATTGGTCGGAACGACTATGCGTCTAGGCCGCCACTTTTGACCATGCGAGCTAATCGGTCATCGTCGTAGTCTAGTTCAAGTTTAGCGGCAGCAGCATCTGCCGCCGCTTGTAAATCAGGACCACATTTTGATATGACTTGACGCCATTGTTCTAGATATTCGTCGGTGCCCGCCATTTTTGCGCGCATTGCGGCTTTATCTATAGCGAAAGCGAAGCGTTCGGTTAATACAATTTTAGCATTTTCGCGGCGCTCTTTGGCAATCACCTGTGCTGGAATATCGCGCCAGAAAACAGTGGTTAATTTGGGCATGGTATAACTTCCTGAAAGTGGTTACTAAAAATGGTT
>JBLILW010000198.1:0-4773 GCA_047638435.1 Urechidicola sp. | reverse complement strand
AGAGAGCCAAACTGGCCGCCGAAGACGCAACTGCCCGGAAACGCTCAGGCAAAAAGACTGTCATGGTTGTCTAACTCTGGAGAGTGGTACGTCGCTACCCACCGAAGGTGAAAGGTTGATGGTTTTGACTAGTATAGAAGCTAGTGCAAAATACTATCGACTCGATCTCTCAGGTAACCGGACAGAGGGGTTTTTCTGCTAACTACTTTAGGTGTGTTATGGGTAAAAAGACTCCGTTCTATCAATCTCATCTCGATGCATCGGCCAAAATGGTCGACTTTGCCGGTTGGGATATGCCAATTCATTATGGTTCTCAAATTACTGAACACAACATCATCCGCACTGATGCGGGTATGTTTGATGTATCACACATGACGGTGGTTGACGTTACTGGGGCTGATGCCAGTGCTTATTTACGTCACTTGCTGGCGAATGATATCAACAAGTTGAAACAGCATGGCAAGGCGCTTTACAGCTGTATGCTTAATGCCGAGGGTGGTGTGGTTGATGATTTGATCGTCTACTTCTTAGGTGATGAGTTTTATCGTGTGATCATCAATTCGGCTACTCGTGAAAAGGACCTCGCCTGGTTGAATCAGCAAATTGAAGGTTTTTCGAATATTAGTTTGGCTGTACGAGACGACGTTGCGATGATCGCAGTGCAGGGGCCGACGGCACGTGAAAAGACATTGTCTTTATTTGAATCTAATCGTGCTGAGCTTGAGTCTGTAGGGCGCTTTGGCGCTGCAACGATTGGTGATTATTTTATTGCAAGAACCGGTTATACCGGTGAAGATGGTTTTGAAATTTTGATGCCGCTAGATCAGGCTGTCGATTTTTGGCAGCGGCTTTTAAATGCTGGTGTCAAACCTTGTGGACTCGGTGCGCGTGATACGCTGCGGCTTGAGGCTGGTATGAGTCTTTATGGTACCGATATGGATGAAACAACTAGCCCGCTTTGCTCTGGGCTGGGCTGGACTTTATCGATTTCAGATGATAGAAACTTTGTGGGGAAATCGGCGCTAGTAGAAGAGAAGCAACAGGGCGTTAAGCAGCAGTTGGTGGGTATCGTTTTAAAGGATAAAGGTGTTCTACGTAATCACTTGAAAGTGGTCACATCAAAAGGAGAGGGCGAAATTACGTCGGGTAGTTATTCACCCACGCTAAGCAAGTCTATTGCATTGGCTCGAATCCCAGCCGGCGTGACGGGTGAAGTTGAAGTTGAAGTACGAAATAAAATGTTGAAAGCAGAGATAGTTAAAATTCCTTTCGCCCGTAATGGCAAATCTTGTATTTAATTAGTAGGAGAAAAAAATGAGTAATGTACCTTCCGAGTTAAAATTTCTGGCGTCTCACGAATGGGTATCAGTTGATGGTGATATTGCGACAATTGGTGTTTCGGATCACGCGCAGGAGTTATTGGGTGATTTGGTTTTTGTCGAATTGCCAGAAGAAGGCAGTACTGTACTTGCTGGTGACGCTGTTGGCGTTATCGAGTCGGTGAAAGCTGCATCAGATACCTATGCGCCTATCACAGGCGAAGTTGTCGAAGTGAACTCAGAGCTAGAAGATTCTCCAGAGAAAATCAACGATGATCCTTATGGCGATGGCTGGATGTATAAAATTAAGATTGATGATCATAGCGAAGTGTCTGATATGTTGGATGCCGATGCTTATTCTGAAACAATCGCGGAAGAAGAATAACGCGTACTGCTATTCTAGGAGTCAGTCGGACTCTTAGTCGATGCTGCTCTGGTTGGTTCTGCCTGAACTAGCCAGAGTTCTGTCTGGAACTGTCCTGTGAACTAACTAGATTGTGAATTAGCTAGAGTGCATCAATCAACATCCCTTCCAAATTATCTGCATCTATTATGGCCTATAGTGGAAACAAAGGTTTTAACCGGTTAATTAAGGCCGCTCAGTTCAGCCGGCAGGGAATACTGGCCGCTTATCAACACGAGGAGGCCTTTCGGCAGGAAGTCTGGTTGGCGATCGTGCTGATTCCGTTGGGGCTGTATCTTGGCGACAACGGTGTCGAAAAAGCATTGCTTGTGGGCAGCGTCTTATTGCTTCCAATGGTAGAGATTCTTAACTCGGCACTAGAAGCGGTAGTTGACCGAATCGGTCAGGAACAGCATGAACTATCTGGTCGAGCAAAAGACATGGGCTCGGCGGCCGTAGCTTTGTCGGTTTTGCTGTTGATAGTCGTTTGGGCACTTGTGCTGCTCGGATAGATTTTACTCGCAAGCTAATCTTGTTTTTGGTTGATTAATTTTTAGAAGAACCCCTTATTTAAGTTACCCCATTCAGGCATAATTTCACTTCCGATTGTCTGCGCCTGTTTTTATGATTGCCTTCCCTGAAATTGATCCAGTTGTTGTTGCCTTGGGCCCACTAAAGGTTCATTGGTATGGACTGATGTATTTATTCGCCTTTGGGTCTGCTTGGTGGCTGGGCAAGCTCCGCGCCCGAGTTGCCGGTGCGCCACTTAAATCGGCCGAGGTCGATGACTTGATCTTCTATGGAGCCATGGGAGTTGTCCTGGGCGGACGGTTTGGCTCGGTATTCTTTTATAACTTTGATACTTTTCTGGATAACCCACTTTATCTTTTTAAAATATGGCAAGGCGGGATGTCTTTTCATGGTGGCTTTATCGGCGTTCTGGTTGCAATGGAATGGTATCGACGCAAGCTTAATTGCAGTTTTTTCCAGCTCACTGATTTCATTGCGCCACTGGTGCCTTTGGGGATAGCCGCTGGACGGTTTGGTAATTTCATCAATGCGGAGTTATGGGGCGCGCCTTCCAACGTGCCTTGGGCGATGAAGCTCTCCTGTGAACAATTCCCAGCAGATCGATTTATCGATTTTGCCGGCCCTCTTTGTTATAGCGCAAGGCACCCATCACAACTCTATGAAATGTTGCTAGAAGGCTTTTTGTTGTTTGCGGTGCTTTGGATTATATCGTCGAAACCTAAGCCAGTAATGACCGTGTCGGGCTATTTTTTAATGTTTTATGGAATAGCGCGAACCAGCGTCGAATTCATTCGTCTACCCGATGCTCATATTGGCTATTTGATGCAGACAGAATGGCTTACAAAAGGAATTTTGCTGTCAGTACCTATGATTATAGCCGGGCTAATTATAATCGCTTATGCACGTAAAGGAGGTAACCATGCGCCCGTATCTTGATTTAATGCAACATGTGTTGGACCATGGCGGTGAGAAAACTGATCGCACAGGAACAGGCACTCGGTCAGTTTTTGGCCATCAAATGCGCTTTGACCTGAGCCAGGGTTTTCCACTCATAACCACTAAAAAGTTACACTTAAATTCTATTATTCATGAACTGTTATGGTTTTTGAATGGTGATACCAATATTGCCTATTTGAAAAAAAACAAGGTTCGGATATGGGATGAGTGGGCAGATGCTGAGGGCAATTTAGGACCGGTGTATGGCGCACAGTGGCGTTCATGGCAGGCGTGTGATGGGCGCGTTATTGATCAAATTGAACAGTTGGTTGATCAAATAAAAACAAACCCAGATTCACGACGTTTAATCGTTAGCGCGTGGAATGTGGGAGAAATCGATCAAATGGCTTTGCCACCCTGTCATGCTTTTTTTCAGTTTTATGTTGTTGATGGGCGGTTATCCTGTCAGTTATATCAGCGCAGTGCGGATATATTTCTGGGCGTGCCTTTTAATATTGCCTCTTATGCTTTGCTTTTAATGATGGTGGCACAGGTTACTGGTTTGGAGCCGGGTGATTTTGTGCATACTTTAGGTGATGCCCATATTTACACCAATCATCTAGAGCAAGCTAAATTGCAGTTAAGCCGCGCAACCTATCCTTTACCCAAAATGGTTTTAAACCCTGAAGTGAGTAATTTGTTCGATTTTCACTTTGAAGATTTTGAATTGAAAGACTACCAAAGCCACGAGCACATTAAGGCTCCGGTAGCAGTTTAAGATCCTAACCATTTCGGTTAGGTAATTTATTATTTAATTACTATTTTATTCTCTCAAATACAGGCACTCAAATGACAGACTCAAGCCTCAATGACATTAAGGTCAACGTCCAAACTCGGTATATCGAAGATCAATCGAATCCTGATAAAAACTATTATGTTTTCGCTTACACCATCACCATTGTTAATCAAGGGCAGCAACCCGCCCAACTATTAACTCGGCATTGGGTCATCACGGATTCTAACCATAAGATTCAGGAAGTCAGAGGCGATGGTGTGATTGGAGAGCAGCCAACTTTGAAACCAGGCGAGCAGTTTGTTTATACCTCTGGCACCATGTTGGAAACCTCTGTCGGCACGATGAAAGGCAGCTACCAAATGGAAGCCGATGATGGCTGTCAGTTTGATGCCACGATCGAAGAATTTGTGTTATCAACGCCGCGAACGTTGCACTAACAAGAAGTCTTTTTGCGACTAGGTCTGATTGATGGCTGTTTATGCAATTGGCGATGTGCAGGGGTGTTATTCACATCTGATGCGTCTGCTGGATAAAATAAAATTTGACTCTACTAATGACACCCTATGGTTTTGTGGTGATTTGGTCAATCGTGGTCCAGAATCACTGCAAACGTTAAGGTTTATCAAATCATTGGGTGACCGGGCGGTGTCGGTACTTGGCAATCACGACCTGCATTTATTGGCGCTCTATCACAGTAAGCGAATCCTTAATAAGAGTGATACTTTGTCGCAGGTGTTAACTAGCCCAGACTGTGACGAATTGATGGTTTGGTTGCAGGCTCGCCCGCT
>JBLILW010000197.1:0-4871 GCA_047638435.1 Urechidicola sp. | reverse complement strand
CGATGTTTATCTACGGTGTAATCTCTTGGGTTCCAGCACTCTAGACCCAGTAAATTTTGATCTGCCGCTCGCCCAACTACACCGTATTTTATCACTTGTTCAACCATCTCTGGGAACAATGTAATGACATCAATACGCACCCTAGTCAATTCGCCCATTTATCATCAATTATTTATCATCAATTGCTAACAGCGATGCTTAATAGTCGGCTTGCCAGTCGACTATCATTTGCTTTTTGGCCAGGTCTATCTCTTGAACAATATCTTTTATAATAAAGGGAATTAATCGCTCTCTATCACCCTTCACAACCATAACGTCACTTGCGCCAGTTTCCATCATTGAATCAACAGTACCTAACACTTCAGCCTGCATTGATTTGACTTCCATACCAATCAAATCAGACCAATAATATTCGTCATTTTCTAGCGGCGGCAATTGATCTGCTAGAATATATATTTTGCAACCAATTAACGCTGTAGCCTGATCTCTGTCGGCAACACCAATCATACTAGCAATGACGTTTTTGCCCTGAAGCCGACCATTGACTTCAATAGTTTCTAGCTGACCATCAATCTCTACTTGCCAGGGACTATAACCAACAATATTTTCACGTGGGTCGGTATTCGAAAATACTCTGACCTCACCTTTGATACCTTGGGCACCGAGTATGTGTCCAACACAAACTGCTTCATCGCGTTGATACATATTCGGTTATAACGACTTACGCCGCTTTAAGAGATCCTTTGATCAAGCTAGATACACGGTCACTAGGTTGTGCGCCTTGCGAAACCCAGTAATCGATGCGATCACTATCTAAACGCAATCCTTCTTCCTGTCCACGTGCTTGTGGATTAAAAAAACCCAGGCGTTCGATATAACGACCGTCTCTAGGACTGCGGCTATCACTAACTACAACGTGATAGAAAGGACGTCTTTTTGAGCCGCCACGAGCCAAACGAATTGAAACCATAAAAAAACCTATTACTTACTGGATAAAAATATCATCAAACAACAGTATACCGCTGACCCAAGGTCAGAAGACCGCGTATTGTACCTAAAAATATTGGGCTGTGAAGTCCTGAAACGTTCTTTTTAATTGGTATTAAGCACTAAAATTGCATTCCTGGTGGTAAATTCCCTTTTAGGCCACGCATCATGTTTGCCATACCGCCTTTACTGCCCATTTTCTTCATCATTTTTTGCATTTGCTTATGCTGCTTGAGCAATCGATTCACATCCTGAATTTGTGTGCCTGAACCAACTGCCACTCGTCTTTTTCGAGAACCATTGATCACTTCGGGCTTTCTTCGTTCCTGTGGCGTCATCGAATCGATAATGGCGACCATGCGTTTCATTTGTTTAGTGTGCGCTGGGCTCTGCATTGCTTTCGATACACCGGCGCCCATACCTGGCAATTTATCCATCATACTACCAATGCCACCCATTTTATCCATTTGGACAAATTGATCACGTAAGTCTTCAAGGTCAAAACCCTTACCCTTTTTTACCTTTCTCGCTAGCTTCTCTGCCTTATCGAGGTCAACTTTTTCATGTGCTTGCTCGACCAGCGACAAAATGTCACCCATACCCAGAATTCTTGACGCCATTCGATCTGGGTGAAACGCCTCTAGCGCATCTGTTTTTTCGCCTGAACCAATGTATTTGATTGGCTTTCCAGTAATGTGACGAACTGATAATGCTGCACCGCCACGAGCGTCACCGTCTGTCTTAGTCAGCACCACTCCAGTTAATGGTAACGCTTCGCCAAAAGCCTTTGCTGTATTAGCGGCATCTTGTCCCGTCATACTGTCAACTACAAACAACGTTTCTGTTGGATCTAGCACTTCATGAATGGATTTAATTTCACCCATCATTTGTTCATCGATGTGCAATCGACCAGCAGTATCGACGATTAATACATCGGCATTACTTTTCTTTGCCGAGTCCAATGCCTGACGTGCGATTTTGACTGGGTTTTGACTACTATCACTCGGATGAAAGATAGCATTGACCTCACCCGCCAGTGTTTGCAACTGAGCGATTGCTGCAGGTCGATAGATATCTGCACTGGCGACCATCACTGTCTTTTTATCTACTTCGATCAATCGTCGGGCAAGCTTGGCGACTGTGGTCGTTTTACCCGAACCTTGCAGGCCAGCCATTAATATGATGACCGGCGGCTTTGTATCGAGGTTAATGGCATCGTGCTGGTGACCCATGATCGCGACCAGCTCATCATTGACGACCTTTATGAGCGCTTGACCAGGGGACACGCTACCAATGACAGCCTGGCCCAGTGCTTTTTCTTTCACGCCTTCGATAAAATCTCTCACCACAGGCAGTGCGACGTCCGCCTCTAACAACGCTTGGCGGACTTCTCGCAAGCTGTCCTTAATGTTGTCTTCACTCAATCGCCCCTGACCACGAAGGTTTTTAAGGGTGACGGATAATCGGTCTGTTAAATTTTCAAACATAGCGTTGGCTCAATTGCGGCAGCAAATTGTGATTGGATCTGGTAACGGGATCATTAAATGCGAATGATTATAGCAGCGTGAGCGGGAGAATAAACCAGTAGCTAAACTGTATTAGTAAACCAAGCGGCTGTTACAGTTTAAAAACCTCTCCTCGAACGGGGTGTCTTACATTAAATTCAGGTAATGACTGCTGCCATTCCTTAAAAATTAAGTCTTCTTCACTTGGCTTAAAGTGGGTAAGCCAAATATCAGGGCGATGCGTCAGCTTTAGGAAATATTTTTTTAACAGATTAGGGCAGTAATGTTTAGATACCTTACTATTTTTTATGTCGTGATTTGCAAAGGCCGATTCGACAAACAACCTATGGATTTTGTCATGCTGGTTTAGTGCGTGCCGCAGAGTGTCATTATGTTGTTGTATCGCCACTGAAGGCGAGGGCTGATCTCTGCACTATTAATACACAATATTCCACGCCGGGCACGGTATGGTTGACGGCTAACATTTCGACTACTCCGGAGTAAATAGTCACTTTTTCAGCCAGCGCCATAACCTCGAACCGTATGGTTAGATTTTCTTTGTGAAGGCAATTCAGAGAAATCAGGCCAGACAATCCAATTAAATATATGTGCCTTTAGCGCCTTAATAGTGCTGTCCTGAGGATGAATAACGATCGGTTTGTTTTACATACCAAAAATGGCAGACTGGCAATATAATCTATGGGTGAATGAGTCTGGAAAAGATATGGCGAATGTCAGTCATATCGTTCAATGACGCGTCATCAATTCTCATTAAAACAGCCTATTGAGTGGCGCAGTTAAGTTGTCTGCTGCTTGTCACATGTCGTGATGTCTGCCACAAGCAATGCTCGTCTAAAATCAATACTGATTATAAATATTAAGAAACCCATGGGTAGTGCGGCGTATAGAAATATCGGTTACACTCCGCGATCTAAACGATAGATAAATGATGATGTCCCCCACCATAGCAAGCGCTCTAAGCATAGTTTTATATTGTTTGTCCGCTTTTTTGATTTTCAGTCAACTTAAGCACCATTCAAAAAAAACAACACGACAGCGCTGGCTCTCGCTTACACCTGCATTTATTGGGTTAATATTGCATGCAGCGGCACTTTATCAGTTGATTTGGCATACTGATGGACTTGACCTTGGATTCTTTGCTGCTTTTTCTCTGATTACCTGGCTTATTTCCATTCAAATATTACTAAGCTGTCTCTTTCGTCACATCGAGACTTTGGGCATTGCCATGTTTCCCATGGCAGGTTTGGCGAGTTTAATTTCGAGCCTGACACCGGCAACACCAGAGCAATTAATTGTCGTCAGTAATGGCACGATACAAGCCCATATCATGATATCTGTAGTTGCTTATAGCTTTATTATGCTGAGTGCAGTGCAAGCCATATTGTTAGCCTACCAGGATCGTTCCATTCGATCTCACCACCCTGGTGGCTTTATTCGATATCTACCGCCTATACGCGATATGGAAACATTATTGTTTCAATTTCTTGGGTTTGGCTTTGTCCTACTCAGTGGCTCACTTATGACTGGCTTCTTTTATTTAGAAGATATTTTTGCTCAACACCAAGCACATAAAACTAGCTTCTCACTTATCGCTTGGCTTATTCTTGGCACATTGCTATTTGGTCGTTTTCAGTTTGGCTGGCGAGGTAGAACTGCAGTCAGATGGACGTTATCATCCTTTGCATTGTTAATGATTGGATTTTTTGGCAGTAAGCTTGTCTATCAATTTATTATTTAATCGATCAAAAATAACTGATCGACGATAAGTGATGGCTCATAATCAGCCTGTCTCAATCAAACCTATTTAAATAAACCACCTAACTATCGGCATATGCCTTGAACGAAATCCCTCTCTACATTCTGTTTCTAATATTAGCGCTCCTGATTCTATTGTCAGCTTTTTTCTCTGGCTCTGAGACGGGCCTGATGAGCCTGAATCGTTATCGGCTCAAGCACTTGGCTGAAAAGAATCACGGCGGCGCAAAACGAGCGGCAGAACTGCTGGCCGATCCTAACCGGTTAATTAGCCTTATTTTACTCGGCAACAATTTTATTAATATTATAATTACACAGCTCGCGACCTACATTGGATATTTGATGTTTGGCGATGCAGGCATTGCTATCGCTACCGGTGCGCTGACCATTACTCTGTTGATTTTTGCAGAGGTGACACCAAAGACTCTCGCTGCCAACAGGCCCGAATCTATTGCCTTCCCAGCCGCCTATGTGTACAAACCACTTCTTAAACTGCTCCTGCCATTAGTGACCGTCATTAACTGGCTAGCAAAAATGATATTAGTGTTATTTCAAGTGTCGAGTAAACCAAACGGAAATGACGCTCTAACCTCGGATGAACTG
>JBLILW010000196.1:0-4898 GCA_047638435.1 Urechidicola sp. | reverse complement strand
GTTTTTGCTGCTTTTCATTTGAGTCAATTGATCGAGTGGCCAATGTTGGATATTGCTGCTGTCAGCAAAGCGAATCAACTGTTCGTCATCACAAAACCATTGAGCTGTATGATCATCAAACTTTGGTTTTTCACCTCTCAGCTTTTCTCCGGCACCCCAGAACCATAAACTATTGATCGGAAGCAACCCTGTTGTCAGCCGGTTTTGATTAATGGGGTGCTGATGCATGAACATTTGCATTTCATTCATCAGTTTATACCAGGGCAATGCATGCTTCGATTGCTCGATAAATTGATTCGCCTTCCTTCCAATCATTGACAGGTAGTGTGGATAACAGTCTGATGCTTCACAGTGTTTCAAACGCATCAACCATAGCCCATTGTCTAATGGCTTGAGATCGCAGTCCTCACTAAAAAAGGCCTGTAAATCCTCAAGTATTAGTGTTGAATCAACCTCATTAACACTATTGCTTTCTAACGGAACGACGAGTGCATTGTGCATATCTGCTTTTAAGTGAATCGTTCGGCATAGTAAATATCGATGCGGCTCGTCTACCGCCTCCTCAACATAAGCTTGTGCAAACGGTAAGGTTTGGCGACCAGTCAGTCCGAGAGAGCTAGCAATAATTGATTCAAAATCAATTTGGTCATTAGGTATCGGATTTGAGTAGGACAGTATTTGATTCAACGCCGGTAGATTCGATGCAAGAAAATCAGGGGCAAACTCCTCTAGCGGTAAATTAAACAAACCGGGTACGACTAAATTTATCTGTGTGCTCATCAAAAGAACTGACTTAATCGTTCAGGCTGGTTGTCACCAGTTCATCTAAATCTTTCGAGATATCCGTTGTTGCTGCCATTCTTTCTATTTGAGCTTTCATTAGTGCTGCCTGTGCAGGTAACAGCTTACGCCAGTGTAAAAAGGCGTTCGCCATGCGTGCAGATACCTGAGGGTTGAGTACATCTAGTTCAAGTATTTTAGTCGCAACAAACTCATACCCTGCTCCATCTGCCTGATGAAACGTGCTCGAGTTCCCGATCAATGCACCAAGCAGTGATCTCGCTCGGTTAGGGTTCGACAAGGTATAGGCGGGATGCTCGAATAGTTTAATAATAGTGGCCAAAGAGCCCGTTTGGTAAGACAAACCCTGCGCACTAAACCACTTATCGACCACCAGCGCGGTATCCTGCCATTGCTCATAAAAGTCAGACACGATCTGATCTCGAACTGCATGCTGATAATTCACAATAGGCTGCAAACAAGCCATTTGATCGGTCATATTATCGGCTGTTTCATATTGTTGACGGCATAAGTTAAAATAATCGTCTTTTTCGAGTGTCAATAGATAAGCCAAACAGGTATTTTTAAAACGTCGCTGTGCCATTGCTTCTGGCGTAATGGAATACTCCTTAGACGTTAAAGACCGTTGATAGTATTTCAATAACAAGGCTTCGTGCCCAGTTGCAATGGATAGCCGAATCGCTTCGCGCACCTGTCGTAACTTGTGAACATCCACCACATCTAGAAGCTCACCTAAATATTTTTCACTCGGCAATATAAGCATTTCGGCTTTTAATGCCAAATCAAGATCACTATCGTTCAATAATTCAGCAAAGCCTTTAACAAGGTCATCCATCAAGTGAGGCCATTGATCAACTTCGACTGCGAGCATATCGATCATCACCCTACTCGCTAATTGCTGGCTCGCTTCCCATCGATTAAATGCATCGTTATCACATGACATCAGTCGAGCGAGTTCATCATTGCCCTGATCTGTAGCCAATGAAATTGGCGCAGAGAATCCACGAAATGCTGATACTACCGGAAGGCTATCGATATTATTAAAACAAATTCGATGCTCGATCTGTTTGATATCGATGGTTAATTCGGAATTGCCCTGTTCGTCTAACGACAGTGCCTCACCTTGTTGATTGAATAAAGATAACCGCATCGGTAGGTGGAATGGTAGGTTAGGCTCACCACGGGTAAAACCGGCATCTTGTAAGATTATCAGTGTCAGTGTTTTCTGAACGGGATCGAATTTGCGTCCAATGTTTATTTTAGGCGTGCCTGATTGCTCGTACCATCGTTGAAACTGACTGAGATCAACACCCGATGCATCTTGCATTGCCTGCCTGAAGTCATCTGTGGTAACTGCCTGTCCATCAAATCGCTCGAAGTAAAGGTCCATGCCCTTGCGGAAATTGGCTTTACCGAGCAGCGTATGAATCATACGCACTACTTCAGCCCCTTTGTTATAAACCGTCGCTGTATAGAAATTATTAATTTCCTGATAAAACGCAGGTCGAACCGGATGCGCCATCGGGCCCGCATCTTCAGGAAATTGGTGATTACGCAAAACACGAACATCGGTAATACGCTGAATCGCACGGGAAGTCATGTCGGCACTAAATTCCTGATCACGAAAAACAGTCAGACCTTCCTTCAAACTGAGCTGGAACCAGTCACGACATGTGACTCGATTGCCAGTCCAATTGTGGAAATATTCATGCCCAATGACACCTTCGATCCCGAGGTAATCATCATCAGTTGCAGTTTGTGGGTTAGCTAACACGTATTTGGTGTTAAACACGTTCAAACCCTTGTTTTCCATAGCACCCATATTGAAATCGTCCACCGCGACAACCATGTATAAATCTAGGTCGTACTCCAGCCCAAAGGTGTCTTCATCCCACTTCATTGCTTTTTGCAGCGATAACAGGGCATGATCACACTTATCTTTATTGTGATGCTCGGTAAAAAACTGCAACGCGACAGTGCGGCCAGAGACGGTTGTAAACTCGCCATCGATACGAGCCAGATCACCAGCAACCAGTGCGAATAAATAGCTAGGCTTTGGATAAGGATCAGACCACTCGACCCAGTGCATATTGTCCAATTCAGTCGACTCTCCTGAATCGATCAAATTACCATTAGAGAGTAAATGCGGGAACTGCTGCCGATTTCCAACAATGCGTGTTTTGAATACAGACATCACATCAGGTCGGTCTAGATAATAGGTAATGTAGCGGAAACCCTGCGCCTCGCATTGCGTGCAAAAATTTCCATTCGATAGATACAGCCCTTCAAGTCTCGTATTTTCGGCCGGGTCGATCTCCACCTCACACGAAAATACAAAGTCATCTGCAACATTAAGCAGTGTTAAATGCTCATCACTGATTTGGAATTGATCAGAACTTAACGGCACATCGTCAATACTCACACTGAGTAATTTGAGATTAATGCCATCTAACTTTAAGACCTGCGCCTCTGAACCTGATGTGCGAGAAATGGTCAACCTGCTTGCAACACGAGTTTTATTTTCATCCAAATGAAACACCAGTTCCGTTTTGGTTATAGTGAATTCTGGCCGCGCGTATTCACTCAGATATTTTCGTAAACTTTCATCAGTTTTCATAAAACTCACCTTCTAAACTATGCCAAATAATGGCGCAAGAACAATTGGCGAAGTGTACCTGAATCCTCACCATGGCAGTTCGAATTTGGCTTCAACTGACAAAAATATTAGTCACAAACCGAGTTTCAATTAAATTGAAGGCAAATAGGTTTCGAATAGTCGTTAGATCCGCTATCATGCGCTTCGATTTTTTATTGTCACAACTATCCCTATTTGCCCACCACTTGAGAAATTCAACATGGCTACAGAACGCACTATTTCAATCATCAAACCCGACGCCGTTGCTAAAAATGTTATCGGTGAAATCTACAGCCGCTTCGAGAAAGCAGGCCTAAGAATTGTTGCAGCTCGCATGGAACACCTATCGGCTGAAAAAGCTGGCGAGTTTTACTCAGTTCACAAAGAGCGTCCTTTCTACAACGACCTTGTATCATTCATGACTTCTGGTCCTGTAATGATCCAGGTATTAGAAGGCGAAAATGCAATCGCAGCTAACCGTGACGTGATGGGCGCAACTAACCCAGCAGAAGCAGCCGCCGGCACTATCCGCGCTGACTTCGCTCAATCAATTGACGAAAATGCGGTACATGGATCAGATAGCGAAGAAACAGCGAATGCAGAAATTGAGTTTTTCTTTGGCGCCGATGGCGTATGCGCTAGAACTCGTTAAGACAGATTTTGATTAAAGTAGGTGAGATTTAGCTTGGCCAGATTAAATTAGTTAAATTTAAGAGGCGAGCCAGAAGCAAATGCTTCTGGCTCTTAGCCTCAAAGTTCATTTAATATGAACTAAAATTTATAAGTTAAAGATAACGTTAGCCTCAGATTTATCAAAATTTAATGCAAATAACAAAGCATGGTAGATTCAAACCCACCATGTTTTTTACGGTCAATATTGATGTTTAAGGAAAAGTTTCAGACGTAAACTTTTTAATCTTATATTGCCCCATAACCAGCCAGCGCGGTGAGGCTTTTCCGGTCCCTGCCAATATCAGTTCAGGATGAGCTTTGACGACTTTATCCAGAACACCCTCCTGATTCGCATCGACATCGACGATAAACACGTGTTTCCCTGCCCGTAATTGTGCTTCAAACCGCTTAAAGTCATGATGAGGCTCCTGAATGCCATACAAACCACCCAACCATGCGAAAAACCCAAGTAGGACGATTGCCAGAAAGATAAATGGAACCCAGGTATAGGTGACAGGCCAATCGCTGTAGGACGTAACAACTAACACCAATGCCGCCATTCCTAAACCAATCCCAGCGCCGGTTTTCGTGCCATGCACGACATCATTTTTGAAAACTGATTCTATATTGTGAAGATGATCATGGGCTAGCACGCCACTGTCGTCCTTACTGAAAACATGTATTTGCGGCTTGTGAACACCGCTCGATTCTAGCTCTTGCTCAATGCGATCCAGATCGTCAAGATCATCGCTAATATAATAGTGTCGCTTCATTTTATACTCTCCGTTAT
>JBLILW010000195.1:0-4900 GCA_047638435.1 Urechidicola sp. | reverse complement strand
TGTTTAGCATATCACTTATTTGCTAAATATCCCTGATGCGTTTTATCTTCGCTCAGACAGGCTCCTAGGAACCTGAATTTTCTTGCTTCTCCATCTTTCGTAAATGCTTGTTGATAGCGTGTGAAACAGCCGTGAAACCAAAGCTTGCGGTCACACCAACAAACGATCCGATACCGGTCGAGCAGTCGAGCGAGGTTCTCTCTGGTCGCAGTGGTTTACTTAGACTAACGTGGCCATTCTCTGCGGGATAACTGGGTTGTTCGGTGGAAAAAACGCAATCGATCATGTGGCGACGTTTTGGGTTTCGGCTATAGCCCAATTGTTGGCGCAAATTGGCGCGCATCTTGGCCAACAGGGGATCGTTGAACGATCGGATCAAGTCATCCACTTCGATTCGGGTTGGGTCGGTTAGCCCGCCAGCGCCACCAGTCGAAACCAGAGCGATTTTATTGCGACGACAGTGGTGAACTAGCGACACCTTATGCTGCACGTGATCAATCGCATCGATAACAGAGTCATACTGAGCGAAATTGAATTTTAGAATATTACCGCGGGTAACCAGATCGTCTATCGCAGTGCATTCGCATTCGGGGTTGATTTGCAAAATACGTTCTTTCAGAACCTCGACTTTACTTTGCCCAATCGTGTCTGACAGGGCATGAATTTGGCGGTTGGTATTACTCAAATCGATATCATCATGGTCGATCAGGCTAATCTTACCAATGCCAGATCGAGCAGCAGCCTCGGCAGCCCAGGAACCGACGCCACCCACACCGACAATACAAAAGTGTGCTTGCTGAAGGTGTTCGAGTGATGCCATTCCAAACACTCTAGCGAGTCCTTCGAAGCGGTTTAAATAATCGTTACTGAGCATGTAAAATGACTGATGATAAATGGTAAAGTGTGAGTAGTAATGGGTCCTTTAAAAATAGTGATTTTTTCGTGAGTGCAAGGAAGCACCGCGCCCAGAACCGTAGTGCACGTTAGTACATGAGGATTCGAGCACGGAGCTGACGTGGCAATCGCGGAAAAAGTGCATTTTTAGAGAGACCCTTGGGCGGGGTGAGTGTATTGGGCTACACTCAAACTGTCATTACAATTACACTAAAATTAGACGATAATTTTAACGACCAATCGATTTTCCCAAGAGACCCAGTATGAACACAGCTTGCTTATTTACAATTTCGGCACCTTCGGGTGCAGGTAAAACCAGCTTGGTTAAAGCACTGCTAGCTAAAAAACCGATGGAATTGGCGGTTAGCGTGTCTCATACCACACGAGACATTCGACCAGGCGAAGTCAACGGAGTCGACTATCATTTCGTCAGCCTTAAGCAATTCGAATCGATGATCCAAAACGATGATTTTATCGAGTATGCACGAGTGTTTGACAATTTATACGGCACAGCGCAACAGTCGGTAGAAGGCATTCTGGATAGTGGCAAGCATGTTATTTTGGAAATTGACTGGCAGGGCGCCAGGCAAGTGAAGCAAAAAATGCCCGAAACGGTTTGTATCTTTATACTGCCACCTTCCAGAGAAGCGCTAGAACAGCGTCTGGTTGATCGTGGCACCGACGATCAAACAACCATCAAACGTCGGATGAAATCGGCCGATAGAGAAATGTCACACTGGAATGATGCCGAATATCTAGTAGTGAATGAAGACTTCAATCAAGCGCTATACGACCTCGAGTGCATCATTCATGCTCAGGGAATGACAAAACAGAGGCAAATACTGAAAAACACGCCATTAATTGCCTCAATCCCAAAAGAAATGGTTTAGATTTCCATCTAAATTAGCTACTATTACGCCCCTTTTTTATCTAGCACTCCTTGGAGTTTAAGTTATGGCGCGTATCACTGTTGAAGATTGTCTCGAACATGTAGATAACCGGTTTGATCTGGTATTGCTTGCCTCACGTCGTGCACGTCAAATATCACAAGGTGCAGATCCATTGGTCCCAGCTGAAAATGATAAGCCAACGGTTATCGCTTTGCGCGAAATAGCCGAAGGTTTGGTAACAGCCGAAGGCATGGATGAGATGGAAGCAAAACGCGCGCTAGAACGGCTCTCGACAGACGACGAACTTGTCCGTCAAATTGCCCAAGCCAGCCTAAATGTAGAACAAGCAAACCAAGCTGAGTAATCAACAACCCACTCGATGCTATTCTGATAAAGGCTAGCATCGAGTTGTTTCGGCAGACTCCTAGGGATTCGGCTTGAATCCCTCATATTTTACGTCAGTCGAACGAACTTCATCGAACGGATTTTTATTGCGACCATTCAGTTGGTTAACCAGTAAAGAGCTTTGAGAAAATAGATAAATGACGACATAAGCCGTTGTCACCGAAAACAACAATGGCAGTGATGGCGATAACTTTCCGGTCATTTCAATCATTGCAATAATAGCGGCAAAAACAGCGCCTATGACGGTAGCAACCGTAGCGCCCATACCTGCAATGGCATACAGTGAAATCCCCGATATTGGAATGCCCGCACCCTCAACGACAATACCAACAGAAGCACCAATCATTGCACCCATAAATAGACTTGGGCCAAAAACACCCCCGTTGAAACCAAACGCCAAGCTAACAATCGTTGCAACAAATTTAAGCAGCAGCAGGATTAGGCATAACTTTAACGCGATGTTACCAGCGACAGCCATTTGTGTTTCATATCCACCTAGTCCTAATACAGAAGGATAAGCGAAGCCAATGCCAGCTAGAATTAAGCCGCCAATAGCTGGTTTTAATCGATTGTCGACCTTCACATGCTTGGTTACCCAACCGGCTGCCATCGGCAGCAGGCGATTAAAGGCGATACCAACAACAGCGCACAGCACGCCAATCAGACCAAAAAACAAAAACTCATAGGCTGGCACATCATCGGGTATCAGGTTACTCGGAATAATAAATTGCACGTCGAGCAATATAGCCGTTTCTGAGGCTGCCGCTGCCGCAGCGGCAGTCGGGATAAACTGGTAAATACGCCATTGTCTCAGCACCACTTCCTGCACAAAAATAACCGCCGCCAGGGGAGCCAAAAAAGAGGCAGAAATAGCCCCGGCGATACCAGCACAGCTTAGCGTCAGTTTTTCCTGATTATCCAGTTTAAAGAATGTGCCAATACCACTGGCCGCAGCCGCACCCAAATGAACCGCGGGTCCATAGCGGCCCACGGATGCACCAGCGCCAATCGAAACTGCCGATATAAGGCCAACCGCCATGCCTTCTTTGACATTAGTTTGGCCATTGTTGAAATGCACATCTTCGATGACATGGGATAAGCCACGGTTCATTCGACCAGGCATCAAATAATGGGTCAATAATCCAACAACCAAACCCATGACGACTAGAGTGCCTGCATGCCAAAGGGTCAAGGAAGCATTTTCAATGCCTTGTTCCTGCACCAATTTCCCGATGGGAATAGGGTGTAAAAAGTTCTGAGTAAAATTGATCGCTAGTAACAATGCTTTAGCAGCAAATGCCGCCATCACACCAATGAGGATCGAAAGTGACACTGTTCTGGCCATTGTCCAGTCCAGATTTTTGTACCGACTGACTGGCTTCGGAGATTCCTGGTTCATTATCCACCTCATTATTCTTTTGCACGAGCTGGCAGGTTAGCAAACTTAGAGATGCTATTGTAGTGATGATTGGTCGGCAGCTATCATCATGCGTTTTAAGTATTAGGAATATCGGCTAGGTGTGGTTATATTTTGAGTCGACCTGAATGGATCAATAGCGGCAAGCTGAGTAGTATCGTAAGCTTAAATTACATTGGCAAAACGACTGTTATATAGGTACTTTAGCTTCGCACATGAAATTGGCTTGCACAGTGACAGTCGCTTGCTCCAGGGCTAAAGTCCCAGCTCCGGTTCGTTTTTTGGGGCTAATAGGCGTATGACTTCACATGTTTAACTGAGTCATCTTGCTAATCACATAAAATATTATTTTCACAACAAACCGGGGGTTAAAGGAATGAGTCATATTCTCCATAGGCACACTCAAGCAATACTGCCCATCGCAGTTCGTGGCGAAGGCGTGTATCTGTATGACAGTGATGGAAAGCAATATCTAGATGCCTGTGGCGGTGCCGCTGTCTCGTCGCTGGGTCATGGTAACCAGGAAGTAATCGATGCGATTAAGGTTCAGGCCGACAAGATGGCCTATGCACACACCGCTTTTTTTACCAGCGATGTGGCAGAAGAATTGGCCGATTTTTTAATTCCACGCAGCCCTGGCATGTCAAAAGTATATTTCGTGTCAGGTGGGTCAGAGGCAATGGAAGCCGCACTGAAGCTGGCAAGACAGTATTTTGTAGAGCGCGGTGAAACTGGCCGCCGGCACTTTATCGCGCGCAAGCAAAGTTACCACGGTAACACGCTGGGTGCTCTGGCTGTCGGTGGTAACGAGTGGCGACGAGAGCAGTTCAAACCGATGCTAGTCGAGACTCACCATATATCACCCTGCTATGCCTACCGAGACCAATCAACAACCGAGTCAGAATATGAGTACGGTCAAAGGGTCGCAAATGAACTTGAAGATAAAATAAACGAATTAGGTTTAGACACCGTTATCGGATTTATCGCCGAGCCAGTGGTAGGCGCGACATCAGGCGCAGTTGTCGCAGTGCCTGGCTATTTTAAACGGGTTCGTGAAATTTGTGACGCGCACGGCATCCTGTTAATTCTGGATGAAGTGATGTGTGGCATGGGCCGTACCGGGACATTATTTGCCTGTGAGCAAGAAGCCATTCAGCCCGATATTGTTGCTGTCGCGAAGGCACTCGGTGGTGGTTATCAGCCAATAGGCGCAATGTTATTAAGTGAAAAAATCTATAACGAGATCGAATCAGGCAGCGGATTTTTTCAGCATGGTCACACTTATCTCAGTCAT
>JBLILW010000194.1:0-5062 GCA_047638435.1 Urechidicola sp. | reverse complement strand
TCTTAATAAAATCGACATGTACTTTTCTAAAGTCGCCTTTTTTACGTTCATGCAAGATACCGATCAAGTTGATGACAGTATTTTGATTTTGACATAGCTGGTCAAGCTGGGTGTTATCAAACACATTCGACTCCACAACTTGAATCTTGGCATGAACCGATAGCGCTCTGTGTCGATGTGGTCGCCGACAAGGGATGGTCACCAAATAGCCTTGATTAGCAAGCGAAAAGGCTAATTGTTGGCCAATAAAGCCACTGCCACCTAAAAGTAATACTCTATTGGAATGCATTTAGAAATTGTCTCAGCTTTGTTATGATTTACTTTTATTGGGGTTATGGTTTCGTCGGCGCTGTGGCGGACGACTATTGGAATTCTTTTTGCCATCTGTAGCATGTTGCGATGGTTTCGACTTTTTCATTCTAACTGGGGGTAAAGGCGTTGCGACCAGTTCATTACTGATAGGCATGGTTGGTAGTGAGGTTTTGATATATTGCTCTATGTCCATTAAGTTCATTGCATAGTCTTCACAGGCAAAGCTAATGGCGGCACCTGAGTTGCCAGCACGCGCAGTTCGCCCGATACGATGCACGTAATCCTCACCCTGATCAGGTAGGTCGTAATTGAAAACGTGAGTGACATCGGGAATATGAAGTCCACGAGATGCGACATCAGTCGCCACCAAGATTGAAAATTCACCTTGATGAAATTTTTTCAACAGACTTTCACGTTTGCTCTGCTGAATATCCCCCGAAATGACGGCCGCCTCAAGTCCATTACCCTGTAAATACTCCCAGATTTTGATTGTGGCGTGCTTAGTGTTGGCAAAAATAATGCTACGCTCGGGTTTGAGTTGTTTGATTAAACCAATTAATAAGGGAATTTTCTCCTGATTGGAGGGGTGGTAAACCGTTTGTGCAATGCGTTCTACTGCGGGTGTATCGGATTGAATTTGAACCAGCTGCGGTTCATTCATATGCTCGTAAGCCAGCTCCAGTACTTTATGAGCCATGGTGGCAGAAAATAACATGTTCAACCGTTTCTCAGGTTCAGAAAGGCGGCGAAGCATAAAACGAACATCCTGGATAAAGCCCATGTCGAACATACGATCAGCTTCGTCGAGAATCAACACTTCGACTGATTTCAGGTTGAATAATTTCTGTTTGAAAAAATCGATCAAACGGCCGGGTGTACCGATCAGAATATCAACGCCTTCATCAAATTGATGCTTTTGCTGTTCGTAAGCTTTGCCGCCGTAGCAAATGGCGAGTTTTAGCGGTATATCGACTAGCAAAGCGTTAGCGTCGGTATGGATTTGTAGAGCCAGCTCACGGGTAGGGGCGAGTATTAACGCTCGAGGTTTACCTGGTAAGGCAGCACCTTGACCAGCTGTTAATAGTTTTTGCGCACAGGCGAGTAAGAATGCCATGGTTTTACCTGTACCTGTCTGCGCCTGACCCGATACATCTGTGCCCTCTAATAATAATGGTATAGATTCGGCTTGGATTGGCGTGCAATGTTTAAAGTTTAGCTTGTCTAGAGCGGCCAACAGGCGTGCATCCAGTGCTAATGAACTGAACTCAATGTCAGTTAAATGTTGGTCACTCATGGTTTTGGGGTTTACCCTGAAGAATTGCAAATGTCTATAGTAGCAAATTGTAAAATAATCTGCGCTGTGATTTGAAAAACGGGTCAATCATCCATATATACCTTACTGAGAGTCATTGACTTGTTAAATTCTTAATGTAATTGAGAATTAGCAGTTGTTGACAGTTAAAACTGATAATATTAAATTGGTCGTCGATTGGGTCTACCCTTATTAATTGGCCCTTATTGATTTGTCCATAGCTCGGAGAAACACGTGAGTGATAAAATTGTTTACCTTTCAGATGAAAGTTTTGAAGCCGATGTATTGCAAGCAGACGGTCCTGTCCTAGTTGATTATTGGGCAGAATGGTGTGGTCCTTGCAAAATGATTGCGCCAATTTTGGAAGAAATAGCCACTGAGTATGATGGGCGTGTAACGGTTGCCAAACTCAATATTGATGAAAATGCCGATACACCACCTAAGTACGGCATTCGGGGCATCCCTACCTTGATGTTGTTTAAAGCTGGTGCTGTTGAAGCGACTAAGGTTGGTGCGTTGTCAAAATCTCAGTTAACAGCCTTCATCGATAGTAATATCTAGAGCATCGTTAGAAATTTTCTTTTGCTGCTTGGCCTCGCAGTCCCTCTAGTTAAATAGTAAATTATAGAATTTTTTTCAAACAGGGCCGTCATTGTGGACGGCCTTATTTTACTGTGCTAGTCTCTGCCCAGCATTCGCCATCCTTCCAAATCGGCGATTTTCAAAAAACTCATAACTCGTTACCTTTTCCTGACTTTTTAGTCCAATAATCCGTCTGAATTTCCCCTAAAACTTTCCTTGTGCATTCTTTATTATGAATCTTAGTGACCTGAAGCAACAAACTGTTCCCGAATTGATCGATATACTGAAAGGGATGGGTGGTGATCACTCATCGCGCATGCGTCGACAAGATATAATCTTTAGTATATTGAAGGCCCAGGCAAAAAAGGGTGAAGATATTTTCAGTGAAGGTGTCTTGGAAATATTACAGGATGGTTTTGGTTTCTTACGATCTGCCGATAGTTCCTACTTAGCTGGCCCAGATGACATCTATGTTTCGCCGAGCCAGATAAGGCGTTTTAACTTACGTACTGGCGACACCATTAGCGGCAAAATCAGACCGCCAAAAGATAACGAACGTTATTTTGCACTACTTAAAGTTGATCAAATCAACTTCGATCTTCCAGAAAATGTTAAGCACAAAGTCTTATTCGAAAATTTAACACCATTACATGCCAATAGTCGCCTTACTCTTGAGCGAGGCAATGGCAGTACTGAAGATATTACCGCTCGAATTATTGATTTGGTTTCTCCGATTGGTAAAGGTCAGCGTGGTTTAGTGGTGTCGCCACCGAAGGCTGGTAAAACATTAATGCTGCAAAATATTGCACAAAGCATTGCTAGTAATCATCCCGAGTGTTACCTGATCGTGTTATTGATCGATGAGCGCCCTGAGGAAGTCACCGAAATGGAGCGTATGGTTAAAGGTGAAGTAGTTGCTTCTACTTTCGATGAGCCTGCCAGTCGCCATGTTCAGGTAGCCGAAATGGTAATCGAAAAGGCTAAGCGTTTGGTTGAACATAAGATTGATGTGGTTATTTTGCTCGATTCTATTACCCGTTTGGCACGTGCTTACAATACGACTATTCCATCATCAGGCAAGGTCTTGACTGGTGGTGTCGATGCTCATGCATTACATCGCCCAAAACGTTTTTTTGGTGCGGCACGTAACATTGAAGAAGGTGGCAGTCTGACTATTATCGCTACGGCTCTGGTTGAAACTGGGTCGAAGATGGACGAGGTTATCTACGAAGAATTCAAGGGAACCGGTAATATGGAAATCCACATGGATCGTAAAATTGCTGAAAAGCGGGTATTTCCAGCGCTTAATATCAATCGTTCTGGCACGCGTCGTGAAGAATTATTGCTGGGTCAGGAAGAGCTGCAAAAAGTTTGGATATTGCGTAAGTTCTTGCATTCAATGGATGAAATTGATGCGATGGAATTTGTACTCGGCCGTATGCAAAACAGTAAGACCAACGTAGAATTTTTTGATCAAATGAAGAAGTAGCCAATGGGCGGAGATTCGTCCAAGGTTCATTCTATTGAGCCAATTATAGGTCGTAATCCGCGCATTATTATACTCGGTAGCATGCCGGGTATAATTTCGATTAATGCCGCGCAATATTATGCAAACCCACGTAATTTATTCTGGGTGGTGTTAGCCGATTTGTTCAGCATCGATATCGATTGCAGCTATGAATCTAAAGTTCAGCAAATGCAAGAGCTACCAATCATTATCTGGGACACACTTAAGGCCTGTCATCGCGAAGGTAGCTTGGACTCTAAAATTCTCAATACTGATATCGAAGCTAACGATATCGCCGCTTTATTGAAGCAATTCCCAACCGTGCAGGTAATTGCCTTTAACGGCGGCGTATCCGCCAAATATTTTGATCGTTTGGTAAAGCCACAGTTAGAGACAGATTTAGATGTCGAATTACTTAAAATGCCTTCAACAAGTCCAGCCAATGCGGGCATGAAGCGAGCGCAAAAACTTGAATTGTGGCGAAGGCTGTCCCAGTTTATTTAACCCACCTTTACGGCTATCTTACTTAGTCTTGTTGGCCCGTTTTGGAAAACCTTCGAACTTTGGTGTCTGCGATATCGTGTCATACCAGTCTGCTCTGTCACCCCAGAAAATATTGTCATCAGGCCGAATGCCTGGGTCTTCGCTCAAGCTGCCAGCCGGTATAATTAACTTCCCACTCTTAGCGCTGATATAAGGCACCAAAGAGCCGCAGTAACTGCAGAAACTCTTCGAAATAACATCAGGTTCATCTGGGATGAATCCAGTAATTTGATCTTCACCAGAAAGCCATTCCAATCGATCGGCTGTGGTGAAAATATTAGAGGCATGTGCGCTACCCGTCGATCGTCGACATTGGCTGCAATGGCAAATATGAAAGGCACTAAATGGTCCGGTTACGGTGTATCGCACTTTACCGCAAAGGCATCCGCCTTTTACTTTATTGTCCATTTCCTCAATTACCTCAGTGTTAATTTTTGTTGACTGTCAATGAGTCGCTTGATGACTTCATCGAAGTAGCATTGATCAATATTGGCAAATGCAAATCGAATAAAATTATCCTGCTGTTCCCCAAAATAGCTACCGGGTAGAGTAATAATTTCAAAATCCTGAATGAGCCGTTTGACTACGGCTCGTGATGGCGCCTTAAAAGGGTGCTCGACGTAGGCGAAATAAGCACCCGCTGAGATGAGTCTATATTTAAGTTTTGGATTCTGGAAAGCCGCTTTAATTGCGATGGCTCTTTGTTGTAATTGTTGAGCTTTGTCTGCCTTCCAATCATCTAGGTTTTGCAGGCCATAGAGTGCAGCCAATTGCCCGACATGAGGTGCACTAATGGCGGTGCAGTC
>JBLILW010000193.1:0-5087 GCA_047638435.1 Urechidicola sp. | reverse complement strand
TGTTAGCTTCTTGACACAAGCCATGTAGCTCACGAACTTGAGCTACAAGTCCAGCACCTTGCTGAGCGAGTTCTTTTTGAGTCTCTAGGTCGGCTTCTGCCTTAGTCTTTTCTTTACGAATTGTTAGCAGCTTGGCTTCTGCCTGTGCCTTAGCTTTTGACTCATCTAGTTTTTGCTTTTTAAGCGTCTTCAGCTTTTTGACGACATTTTCTGGAGTGTCGGCTAATGCTTTAGAAATTGCTTTTAATTGCGCTTGTTTGTCAGCGACATCAGCACGAGATTTTTTTACCGTATCGGCATTTTCTGTTTTGCCGATTATCATTTGTCTTTCAGCAGTTTCGCGTGCCTTTTCAGCTATGGCGATTTGTGCTTCAGCAGCTTCGCGCGCTTTGTTGCTGGCGGCAACTTGTTGAGCCATGTCAGCGAGTTCCTGATTGGTTTTTTCGCGAGTTGCAAGGATACTGATATCGGCGTCTTTGGCACGTTGAATTGCTTGGTTAAGCGCTTCCTTCAACTCCGCTGTGCTGCATTCAGAAGTAAGACCTAATGCAGATGTGGCTGCACCCATCAAAATTTGTTTACTAATTGCTAGGTCTTTCCAAACCTGGAGTTGAATATCGGTATCGCTTTGGCTCACTGTTTATCTCTATAAGGTGAAAGTTTAGGGTGCTTTTAGCTGGTTAGAGCATTGACACGTACTATTGGGTTAATAAATTGGATTAATTATAAAAGAAGTTCTATTTTGATAGTTTTCGATTGTGATATTATTTAATTAATAATATCAGCAGCAAATAATTTTTCTGAAAGAGAGCGGGAATTTGAATTGTCTCAGCTAAATATGATTTTACGATGTCAGGACCATCTTAAAGAACTATTGGGATCTAGTGTAGTGCCACAGTTTTATATGGACGCAGATTCTACTTTATTTTTAATCAAGTTGCTATACCTTCAAGTGAAGTATTTTGATCTCTTTTTCTTTGGCAAGACCGCATGACAATTACTGCATTGCAAGGCCTAAAACATCAGGTAGAATGCCGGTTTTTGACTCGCGAGTGATCATTTTGGAGACCAATCAAATAACCCTGCATATCGAAGATTTATGTTCTCGGATCGATTTGTTACGGGGGTATCTTTGACTACGATGCAAAGAAAGAAAAACTTGAAGAAGTATTACTCGAACTAGAAAACCCCAACATCTGGAATGACCCAGAATCAGCGCAACAACTGGGTAAAGAAAAATCGAAACTAGAGTCCGTAGTGAATGGGCTGGATTTAAGTACACAAAGCATATCTGATGCGATTGAGTTATTAGACCTAGCCATACTGGAAGACGATGAACCCACGGTTGATGAAGTGGTTTCAGATTTATCGGTTGTCGAAAAGGCAGTGGCCGAGCTTGAGTTTCGGCGCATGTTTTCGGGTGAAATGGACGAATGTAATGCATATATGGATATTCAGTCAGGTTCTGGCGGAACTGAGGCTCAGGATTGGGCCAATATGATTCTTCGCATGTATTTACGCTGGGGTGAATCGAAAGGGTTCAAAACTGAGCTAATCGAAATCTCGGATGGCGACGTAGCCGGCATTAAAAGCGCGACTATTCGATTTGAGGGTGCTTATGCCTATGGTTGGTTGCGTACCGAAACAGGCGTTCATCGACTCGTGCGTAAGTCACCGTTTGATTCTGGTAGTCGGCGTCATACGTCATTTGCAGCAGCGTTTGTCTCGCCAGAGGTGAATGATGATATCGATATTGAAATCAACCCTGCCGATCTACGCATTGATGTATATCGAGCCAGTGGTGCGGGTGGTCAGCATGTCAACCGGACTGAATCTGCTGTGCGAATAACACATATTCCTACCAATGCTGTGGTGCAGTGTCAAAACGATCGATCACAGCATAAAAACAAAGCAACGGCAATGAAGCAGCTCAAAGCCAAACTATATGAGCTTGAGTTGCAAGCGCGTAATGCAAAAGCGCAAAATGTTGAAGACACTAAGTCTGATATTGGCTGGGGCAGTCAGATCCGTTCTTATGTGCTTGATCAGTCGCGCATTAAAGATTTACGAACTGGTGTTGAAACCGGTAATACCCAGGCGGTGCTGGATGGCTCTCTGGACCAATTTATTGAAGCTAGCCTGAAAAGTGGGCAATAGCACAGGATATAAAATGAATCAGAAAACAGACGAAAGTCCAACAAATGAACCGGTTGTAGATGAGAATCAATACATTGCGCAACGACGCGAGAAACTAAATCAGCTTCGATCACAGGGGCAGGCCTATCCAAACCAATTTAAACGTGAAGACTTTGCTGGTCAGTTGCAGGCCAGCTACGGCGAATTAACGCGTGATGTATTAGAGGAGAAATCGGTATCCGTACAACTGGCTGGGCGCATGATGCTTAAGCGAGTGGGCGGCAAGGCATCCTTTGCTAATTTGCAAGATATGTCTGGAAGAATTCAAATATTTTTAAAGCTCGATGTAATTGGCGAAGAGGCTTATGAAGCCTTCAAGCATAGTGATATTGGCGATATCTATGGCGTGAACGGTGTTTTATTCCAAACTAAAACTGGTGAACTAACCATCAAGGTCAGTTCGATCGAGCTGCTCACCAAGGCACTCAGACCTTTGCCCGAAAAGTTTCATGGTCTAACTGACCAAGAGCAAAAATATCGCCAACGCTATACTGATTTAATCATGAATGAAGATTCTCGACGTGTTTTTGCTGCACGCAGTAAAACTATTCATTTTATGCGCCAGTATTTGATGGACCTTGGCTATATCGAAGTAGAAACACCGATGATGCATGTTATTCCTGGTGGTGCGACAGCAAGACCCTTTGTAACTCATCATAATGCACTTGATATGGATTTATATTTGCGAGTAGCACCCGAACTATATCTCAAGCGTTTAGTCGTTGGTGGTCTCGAGCAAGTGTTTGAAATCAATCGCAACTTCCGCAATGAAGGTCTGTCGACAAGGCATAACCCTGAATTCACCATGATCGAGTTTTATCAAGCCTATGCAGACTATATACAGTTGATGGATTTGACTGAAGATATGCTGCGTAAACTGGCGCAATCAGTGGTTGGCAGTATGCAGATCACTTATCAGGAAGAGGCGATTGATCTGGAGCAGCCCTTCCAGCGTATGACGGTATCTGAAGCAGTGGTGAAGTTTAATCCTGATCTTGATGCCACTCAGTTTGATGATCTGGATTATTGCAGAACAATTTGTCAGAGGCTAAAAATTAAAACTGAAACTAGTTGGGGCTCAGGTAAGTTACTGATGGAAGTATTCGAAGAGACAGCCGAACACTTGTTAATGCAGCCGACCTTTATTACCGCTTATCCAACCGAAGTATCGCCCTTGTCGAGACGTAATGATGACAACCCATTAGTAGCAGATCGTTTTGAGTTTTTCGTTGGTGGTCGTGAGTTGGCCAATGGTTTTTCTGAGTTAAATGACCCAGAAGATCAGGCCGAACGTTTCCAGCAACAAGTAGCTGAAAAGGATTCGGGTGATTTTGAGGCAATGCATTACGATGCAGACTATATCCGCGCTCTGGAATATGGTTTGCCACCAACGGCAGGTGAGGGCATTGGCATCGATCGTTTGGTCATGCTGCTGACTGATTCGCCTACGATTCGGGACGTTATCCTGTTCCCACATATGCGCAAGGAATAAAACTCATACCCGTTAGGTTGCCAGTTGGACAGGATGCCTATTGGGGTTATGATTTTCATGAGCAAGGCATTCAATGATAATTGATCCCATACCGATCGAACTTATCTTAATAGAACCCGGTTTCCATGCCGTTGTGGTCATGCTATTAGTGCTGGTCGCACTGATATTATTTGCCAGTGAGCGTATTCCACTGGCTTCTTCCAGTTTGTTTATTTTGGTGTTCATAACCGTATTTTTCGAGTTATTTCCCTTTGTTGGGGAATCAGGCCCAATCCATTACAGTACTTTTTTGCTCGGTTTTGGCCATCAAGCGTTGGTGGCGGTATGTGCGTTAATGATAGCCGGACAAGCATTGATCCGTACGGGCGCGCTAGAGCCCATTGGCCGACAGCTAGCAAGGTTATGGGTGGTCAGCCCAAAGTTGTCTTTTTTAGCTACGTTGTTGATTGGCGCGGTGTTGAGTGCATTCGTAAATAATACGCCGATCGTTATTTTGCTCTTACCAATTTTGATTAGCGTGTCAGTAAAAACCAGTACGCCTGCATCAGAACTTTTAATGCCGATTGGTTTCGCAACTTCAATTGGCGGCATGGCAACTAGCATCGGCACTTCAACTAATCTGCTCGTCGTGGCCGTCGCGGCTGATCTGGGCATGCGTGAATTTGGCATGTTCGATTTCGCATTGCCAGCTGCGATAGCGGGTGTTATCGGTATTCTATACTTGTGGTTGATTGCACCCAAACTCATGCCCAAACGCGACGCCCGTTTGCCGACAACGTCACCGCGACATTTTAGCGCCCAGCTAAGAATTCATGACGATAGTGTCGCCAATGGTAAGCGCTTATCGGACGTGGTTGCGATGACAGGTGGCGTTTTGGATGTTAAACATATATTGCGAGGCACCGAGAATACAAGACTAGTCGCGCTGCCAGATGTCTTATTGCGTAGTGGTGATAGGATACTGGTAAAGGGTACGCCGGATCGATTGAAGGAGCTTGAAACAATTATTGGTGCTAGCTTGTTCTCGGATGATGAACCTGTTGATGAAGACCACCCGTTACGTGATCCAAGCCAACAAATTGCTGAAGTGGTGGTTATGCCAGGTTCGTCACTCGATGGAAGAACACTCAGTGGCGCACGATTCACTGATCGCTATCAACTAATGGTTCTAGCGTTATATCGAACCAGCAAATGGGCCAATCAACCAGGCACTAAACATACCGCTGAGACACGACTTTATTCTGGTGATGTTCTACTCGTTCAGGGTGCGGTTCGAAGTATTAGTCGATTGAAATCAAGTCGTAACTTGCTGGTTCTGGATGCTCGCTCATCGTTACCCATCTCATCAAAAGCGCCGGTGGCAATGATCATTATGCTGTTTGTTATTGCTACCGCAGCT
>JBLILW010000192.1:0-5181 GCA_047638435.1 Urechidicola sp. | reverse complement strand
TGTCTATTAAAACTTTGGGTCTATGTTATTTTGTGTGGTGGAATATTTTTTTCTGAGTAACAGATAGTGGCATCCTGTTTTAGTAGCAGCGTAATAGCTAGCACAACCATTAAACTACCTGGGAGCCAGTGCCAGCCTATATGCTGCGGCTGGTTCACGAGTAACAGAAGCATCGACACAAATGGTACCAAATAGCTATATCCCATCACTGCGGCAGGCGTCAGAACAGCAGTCGCTCGCTGCATGAGCCAAAATGTCACGCCACTAGAAAACACACCCAAATAGATGAGCAGAAACCCATCAGTTAGGGTCAGTGAAATCAGTTGTTGAGTGTCTTCCACGATGAGTCCTGCCAAAGCCACCAATAGGCAGCCAGTCAGCAAGCTCCAAAAGGTACGCAGATCTGCCGATGGCGACAGCCACTCATTATTTAGACCCCATTTACTTAATACTGGGTACAGTGCAGACGCCAGGCAGCCGACAAAGAATACGGCTTCGGCCAGACCTAATTGCAACTTAGCAGTCTGGCCACCAGACTCGGCCCATGCCAGTCCAAGCGCACCAATCGCCCCTAGGATTAGAATGCCTAGTAATTGACTGGCACGCCGCTCGACACTAAATGCACGGCCAAGAAAGTAGGCAAGTAGGGGCACACTGACATAGAGTGTAGCCATTGATAGCGCTGTGGTTCGATGTGCTGCCCAGAACATCGCACCAAAGAACCCAGCAAGACTAAGACCCATAAAACCATATAGCACCAGACCAGGCAGACTGGGCCAACGATCTGACTTACGCCACACCAACGGCAGCATTGCCAACGTGGCGATGACAAACCGAATCGCCGTTAGCAATAATGGCGGTAACCCTTCGCTCATAATGCCAACAATCGGGAAGGATGAACCCACGATTATCGCCCATAGCAGCATACCCAGATGAGAGTTCATGGTAGGGCTGGAGGTGGTTTCAATTGCTCCAATGGCTGGATAATTTTGTTTCATTACGGTCGTTCCTTTGTGTTGCCATTAGTCATTTGGTCAATAACAAACACTCTAGTCTGTTTCTAATTAACTGACAATCCACTTTATTGGAAACTAATTGTTGAGCTTATATTGACAGTAGGGTTAGCAATGGATGATTTTCAGCTATTCCAGTGTTTGTAGCCGTCATCAACAATGGTGGGTTTACCGCAGCGGGACGCGCAATTGGAGTTTCAACATCTGCTGTGAGTAAGCGCTTCAATCAGCTTGAAAGTCACCTTGATGTGCGCCTATTTCAACGCACCACTCGCAAACACAGTCTGACCGAAGCGGGGGGATGCTATTATGAACAGATGGATAGATCAATCTAACAGCAAGTGCTGTGGTGCCAATTTATCTAGATGCGTGTCTATAAAAGTTGATTGGGAAACATCCATATATGTCTATGATAGTGTCGTTAAGGTAAATATTTTAAAAAAATGGGCCTGCTGACCAGTGCTGCAACTATCAACAGACTCCTAGAGTTGCTTGCCTACCCAAGTAGCCGGATCGCCAAGTGTCATATTGCCCGCTAGATAGCCCTCGATAATTTCGATCATTCTCTGCGGGCCAAACGACCGGTCATGTCCACCATGAATAGTCGTCACTTTCAGCGATTTAAGACGTTCGAGGCTTTCTCGATAGACCTCTTTATCCGAGTGATAGACCGTATCGTATAAAGCACCATCATATATAACATCTCCACTGAACAGCGTCTCGGTGGCTTGTTCGAAGAGCGCGATCGAACCTGGTGAATGGCCAGGCAAGTGCAATATATGAAAATGCCGATTACCAAGATCAACCACATCACCCTCATCCAGATACCCGGTTAGGGGTGCCGCTTTTACAAGATAGTCCTCAGCAACAAAACCTTCGTATGGCAAAGCCTTAAAAGTTTCGGCTCGTAAAAAACCCGTAGTAGCGGTATTTTCCAACGTTGGTTCGGCGTGCACCGAAGCTTCAAGTCGATGGCCCAGTCGGCAGTCAAACTCATGAGCACCGCCAATATGGTCAAAATGGCAGTGTGTCGATATCACCGTCACTGGCCTTTCAGTCAAGGACACTATTTCCTGTTTCAGCGGTCTCAACCCCATGCCGGAGTCGATTAGCACATCGTAATTTTTACCTCGAATATGCCAGATATTGCACCTGAGCCAATTGGCGACATACTTTTCGCGAATAAGCGAAACGCCATCCGAAAAAGCAATTACCTCGTACCATGGGTCAATATTCATCATTAATAGCAAGCTTACATGAAAGCATTCATTTACAGGATTAAGTATGAACTAGGTAAGGAAAAACAGGAAATTTAATAGGACATCGATATATCAGAGAGTACGAATTTGACCCAAAAATAATCGGGATATGTAAAAATAGAACTGTCGTGGCGATCACCTCCCAGATAGAATCTGTCGATGACTACGAACAGTGTTTCAATCTCTCCAAAAACTATCCATAAACAACCCAATTGGCGCAATGTAATTGCAGCTTGCGCGGCTATTGCCGTGTTTGGATTTCCGCTTGGTTTAACCTACCCACTGCTCTCGTTAATCCTCGAAGACAGGGGTGTTTCGAGTGAGCTGATCGGTCTCAATGGCGCGATGATGCCACTTGGCATTTTGTTATTTTCAGCCGTGATCCCTACCGTAACTAAACGTTTTGGGGAGCGAAATGTAGCAATCGTCGCGGCACTGGTTACCGCTGTGACCATTCTCGCCTATAAACAATTTGATACGCTGACCGCCTGGTTTTTGATTCGTCTCATCCAGGGTATGTCGATCTCGGTTTTATTTGTGCTCAGCGAAGCTTGGATTGTTGGTTTCTCTGGCGATCAGCATCGTGGCAAAATAGTTGCGATTTACGGCACGATCCTCTCTGCCAGTTTCGGTATTGGACCACTTATCATCAGTATTATCGGTATTAACGGTTGGCTTCCGTTCATACTGGGAACCATTATTGTCATTGTCGGCGTTATACCGCTGCTTTTTATCCAGCTAGAAAAACAACCAGAGGCTGTCCACTCACAAACCTCGAGTATTTTCAGCTTTACATTTAAAGCACCCATGTTATTGGCTTGTGTCTGTGCTTTTTCCCTTTTCGATGCTGCGTCTCTCTCACTCTTCTCTGTCTATGGCATTAAGGTCGGTTTGAGTCTTTCCGATTCTGCCAATTTACTCACCGTTTTAATTCTAGCGAATGTTTTCTTTCAGCTGCCCATTGGCTGGCTGGCAGATCACTATTCACATCAGAGTCTGCTCTTGTGTTGCGCACTTATGTCAGCAATCGCCTTATTGGTATTCCCTACTCTAATCGGCTCGCGATTAATGTGGCCAACATTAGTCATCATGGGCGCGGCAGGTTGGGGGTTGTATACAGTTGCCCTTATATCGCTAGGTGATCGATTTACCGGCACCGAACTGATCGATGGTATGTCAGCATTTTCGGTAGTCTGGGGCATTGGGGCATTGTTTGGCTCAGTGATGGGCGGTTGGGCGATGGTTGAGTTTGGCCCTCATGGGCTACCGGTTAGTTTAGCAATTGTTTTTGTTATTCTCTCACTTGGACTTGTTTGGCGTCAAATAACGCGCAGCAGTGCTCTCTGATTAGATTTCCAGATGAATACATAATTCAGATGAGTCGGATCAGGCTGTCACTATGTCAGACATCTAAATCGTTCTGATAAATAAACGGATTGCTTAGTCTTCCTGTAACCCGGGTGTTGATTTGAATATTTCGATTTCTTCTACGGTCATTTCGATTGGGATATTTTCAAACAAAGGTGTCGATAAATAACGTTCGCCAGTATCTGTCAACATACAAACAATATTGCTCCCGGCTGGCACTGAATTCGCAATCTCCAATGCGCAGGCTAATGTTCCACCAGACGATATGCCAGCAAAGATACCTTCCTTTATCGCCAATTCACGAGAGACTTCCATTGCTCTTGGGCCTTCTATTGTTTTAACTTCATCGATTAGTCCAACCGCATCTTCGGTTAATCCTGATATGAAATCGGGTGTCCAGCCTTGGATTGGATGAGGTGAAAAAGAGGGGTGGCTTTCAGGATTGCCCTTTTGATCTAGCTGCTGTTTAATGCCACTGCTCAGCAAAGCAGCACTCGCTGGCTCGCAGACAATGATTTGGGTACTTGCATCTCTCTCCTTAAGAACACGGCCCACTCCTTTTAAAGTGCCACCAGTGCCATAACCTGTTACCCAATAATCTAGCTTTTCGTTTTCGAATGCAGATATAATTTCGAGGGCAGTAGTTTTCGAATGAATATTGGCATTCGCTTCGTTTTCGAATTGTCGACATAAGAACCAGCCATGCTTTTCCGATAGTTCTACTGCTTTGGCTAACATACCGCTGCCTTTTTTCGATGCCGGCGTTAATACCACTTTAGCACCGAGAAAGCGCATTAACTTGCGGCGCTCTGTGCTGAAGGATTCAGCCATTGTGACGACCAGCGGGTAACCTTTTTGGGCACAGACAATGGCTAGTCCAATACCTGTATTCCCACTCGTTGCCTCAATGACCGTTTGCCCTGGCTTCAATGCGCCACTTTTTTCGGCATCATCTATTATGCCTAACGCAAGGCGGTCTTTAACCGAACCACCCGGGTTAGAAGCTTCAACTTTGACATACAAATTAACACCTTCGGGTGCCATTTTATTGATTTTTACTAGCGGTGTATTTCCAATGGTTTCAAGGATATTGTTGTATTTAATTGTCATCACTACGCTCCGTTATTAGTTTGCACTACAATGAATACTGTTTCACTTCAGCACTATCTTGCGCCTTTTAGATTAACCTGTTAAGACCAAACTCTTATTTTTTTCCACGGGTTCGTCAATCTTTATCGTTATACTGCACTCCATTCATTGCTTGCAGCTCCTAATTAGTAATGAGTATTTAACTGGATAACAACTTTGCCTAATCAAACTACTACTCTTCGATCCGCACTACTTTCATGCTGGGCGCTACTGCTAGGCTTTGGCATTTTGATGTTGGGCGATGGTTTACAAGGCACCCTTTTGTCCATCCGCGCTGACCTTGAAGGTTTTTCTACGACGGTCACTGGTTTAATCATGTCGACGTTTTATATCGGCTTTTTGCTTGGCTCAATCCTGACACCAAAACTCACTCAGCAAGTGGGGCATATCCG
>JBLILW010000191.1:0-5225 GCA_047638435.1 Urechidicola sp. | reverse complement strand
AGGGCCACTTCTTCAAAATCATCACTAACAATCCATCCTGTTGATAGCCAGCCGGCAACCACCAGGCTGCCAACCGTGATACCGGCAAAAATCCTCCTAATAGAACGTCTAAACTCATCATCTTTAAATATAAACCACAGCAAAGGACTAATGACGGTGGTAGTGGCCAACAATCGACTGGTTGAATCTTTTAGGTCGAATGTGTCTGAAAAAATAGAATCAACACTGGGGTAAGGCAACCAGGAACTCGTATCTAAAGCGGTTGCGCTATAAAACCAGGTGCGAGGTACGGCAAAAATACCTCGAATAGTCATGTAGGCAAACGTACCTAGCACCATCACTGAGATCAACGCACGCAGGTCGCCGCAGCCAATCATAACCAGGCTTCGAGCGCCGCAGCCACAGGCAAACACCATGCCAAATCCAAACATGCCACCGCCAATAATGGCAGCTGGTAAGTAGAGATATGATTGGAGATAGGATGTTTGCGTAATGTCGATCAATTCAGTTGCAGTCGCTATTTGAGTGCCGACTATTGCCACACAGATAGCGAGTAACCATGAACGCATTCGGCCATAGTTACCCGAGATAGCAATGTCAGCCACGGCCCCCATCGTACAAAAACGGGTCCAAACCATGGTGATGCCGAGCATAAGGCCGACCATGGTGCCTGCCAGCGCAACTAGAAGAATAGTGTTAGATGTTTCGATCATACCGGCTCAGAAATATCAGATTGTCATTACATTATATAAAATTATAATATATATTGTGTTAGATCTTACAGTAAATTTTATAGTACTGAAACTAGTCAAAAAATTAAGCAAAAGGCTGAACATGAGCTCTAAAAAACCAATACCTTATCACCGTTATCACTCTTCAGCGGCAGATAGCAGCGAAGTCAATGACCGAAGACAGTTCCTAAGGGCTGGGCTTGGATTTGCCGGAACAGTAGTGGCTGCTTCGGCAACCACTGCCATTGCAGCATCAAGTAACATTAAAAATCTGCCCCCTAATGTTCCAGAGTGGAGTCAGTTTCTCGGAGCCAGTGTTGATAAGGCGCCTTATGGAATGCCGTCCCCACACGAAAGCGACGTGGTTCGCCGAAGTGTTGATTGGCTTACTGCAACCAGAGAATCTTCTATTAATTTTACCCCATTGCATTCGCTTGACGGCATCATTACTCCGAATGGATTGTGTTTCGAGCGTCATCATGCTGGCGCGCCTGAAATTCCAGTTGAAGATCACCGATTGATGGTGCACGGATTAGTGGAACAACCGTTGATCTTTTCCCTTGATGACTTGATACGTTTTCCTGCAGAAAGTCGAATTTACTTCCTTGAATGTGCCGCTAACAGTGGTATGGAGTGGCGTGGTGCGCAACTAAGTGGCGTTCAGTATACCCACGGTATGGTGCATTGCGTGCAATACACCGGTATTCCGTTGAAAGCATTATTGGATGAATGTGGTATTAAAACTGCCGGAAAGTGGTTGCTGGCAGAGGGTGGAGACTCGGCAGGCATGTCTCGAAGTATTCCTATCGATAAGGCGTTAGAAGATTGTTTTATCGCCTACTCGATGAATGGAGAACGTCTGCGCACTGAGCAGGGTTATCCGTTGCGATTAGTAGTGCCCGGTTGGGAAGGCAACATGTGGGTTAAGTGGTTACGTCGTATTGAAGTTGGCGATAAACCCTGGTATCACCGAGAAGAGACTTCGAAATACACAGATTTGTTGGCTAATGGTAAAGCGCGAGAATTCACCTGGGTGATGGATGCTAAAAGTGTCATCACTTCTCCTAGCCCCGAGTTACCACTGCGAAGAGGTGGCCGCCAATTGATTAAGGGTATTGCCTGGTCGGGACGAGGTGCTATTAAAAAGGTCGATGTTTCGGTTGATGGTGGTATCAACTGGATAACGGCGAGACTCGATAACCCTGTGTTGCCAAAGGCACTCACCCGATTTTATCTTGATTGGCAATGGGACGGTGAAGAGGTGTTATTACAAAGTCGTGCTATGGATGAGTTTGGATACGTCCAGCCACAAATAAGTGACTTGCATAAAGCGCGCGGGGTTAACTCTATTTATCACAATAACAGTATTCAAACCTGGCTTGTTAACAAGAATGGAGACGTTGAAAATGTTCGTCTCGGATAACGTTAAAATTAGAATTCAAACGAAAATATCTATCTTTAGTTTCTTATTTGTCGCGCTACTTGTCTTAAGCCCCACTTCGAAAGCAATTGAAAAACTTAGCTTAGGGCAGCCAGCAAGTGCCAAGGAAATAAAAGGGTGGGATATTGATATTCGTCCTGATGGAAAAGGGTTACCAGTTGGGCGGGGTAATGCGATTGACGGGGAAGGCATGTTTATTCAAAAATGTGCCTCCTGTCATGGTGAATTTGCCGAAGGGTTGGGCCGGTATCCTGCACTCGCGGGCGGAATTGATTCGCTCGATACGTACGACCCGATTAAAACCGTGGGTAGTTACTGGCCTTACGCAACGACCGCATTTGATTACATTCGAAGGGCAATGCCATTTGGTCATGCGCAAAGCCTGAGTAATGATGAAGTCTATTCTATGACAGCTTACATATTGTATTCTAATGATTTGATCGAAGAAGATTTTGAACTCAATCAAAATACTTTGGCAATAGTTGAAATGCCTAATCGAAATGGATTTATTAAGGATAACAGGCCAGATGTTCCAATGGGTGAACCTTGCATGAAAAATTGCCTGTCAAAAAAGCCCGTTGTTACTGGGAAAGCTACGCAAGTTAATGTGACGCCAGAAGAGGATGAGGTTGTGTCTGTTACGAGCAGTAATTCAAATGGTGCTGATGCGGATCGAGGTAAAGTAATTTTTGCTCAATGCATCGCATGCCACTCAGTCAAGAAAGACGAGAATAAATTTGGGCCCAGCTTACATGCAGTTTTTGGCAGAAAAGCGGGAGGCGTTGAAACCTTTACCACCTATTCTGACGCAATGAAGTCATCTAGTATTATTTGGTCTCAAGAAAGCTTAGGAAAATTTTTAAATTCACCACAACAATTCTTACTGGGCACCTCGATGCCGTTCGCAGGGGTAAAGGATGAAGGTGGATTAAATGACCTGCTGGAATTTTTAAAGATTGAGACAGCGGCAGAAAACTAAATATTGCTGAATGCCTGATGCAATTGGGTACGGTATACTGAGTCACAAATTTAGCAAAAATGAAGGATTACCACGATGGCTTTATCGCGTCACAATCTGGTTGAGAAATTCGAAAGTTCTGGAGGTGCGCCAGCTGCGTTGGCACTTTTAAAATCTCTGGCGAATATCGACAGGCTGACAATTTTATGTAGTTTAATAGAAGCCGAAAAAAGCGTTAGTGATCTAGAAGGCACACTCGGTATCAGACAACCTACGTTGTCACAGCAACTAGCGCGATTACGAACTGATGAGTTAGTCAGTACCCGCCGAGATGGGAAAGTCATCTATTACAGTATTGGAAGTAAAAATGCGGAGCAGATTATTGAAGTGCTTCATGATTTGTACTGCAGTTAGTTTTTCAAACTAGGATTAAGGCATGAAACGTCTAGCTGTAACTAAAGTATTAGCCGTCTTACTGTCGATTAATGGGGCATCAGTAATCGCCGCTTCCCCAGTAAATCCGCACTATACAATCGCAATAGAAGGCTCTTTTGATGATGTGTATGATGAGTTTAAAAATGCGATTATTAGCAAAGGAGTGGCGATTGACTATGTCGGCAATGTTGATCAAATGCTCGAAAGAACGTCACAGGCACAGTTAAGTAAGGGTGAGAGTTCTAAACAAGTTATCTCTGTCTATTTATTTGCCAAATATATGCAATTTTGCAAGTCTGCAATAACCCACAAAGCGGTTCAGGCCAATCCTCAAAATCTGTCGATGTGTCCGTTTGTGGTTTTTATTTACGAAACGGCCGCTAATCCAGGGCAGATCATTATAGGATATCGTCCACCCACATTAGGTACAGATGAGTCGTCCAAAGCCGTCTCTCAAGAAGTTGTTTCATTTTTAAATACAATTTTAGTCGAAGTAGCCAGTAACTATTGATGCTTGATAGTTAGGCTTAAAAGGACGCCTCTTCTATTTCAAGATATATCAAGCTGACATGCCTGCCAAATGCATCTTCAAATCCGTCCCAGTGTTCCCACTGTTTGAATGCAGAGCGAATTTTATCCTTGATCTCAAAGTCAGTAAGGCCTTCTTCGTACCAATGTTCAGTTTCGGTATAAAGCATAGCCAAATAATCACGATATAATTGAGCGCTGGAACTTCCTAGTGTTGTGGGACCATGTCCAGGTACGTAGGCATCCGCCTGAAGTGCTATTGCCCTGTCAAGGGCTTCAATATTTCCATTAAAGTTACCATCATCCATTCTTCCGATTCGTAGGTGAAGTGCAACGTCACCTAAAAACACGACGCTTGGCCCTTCATCTTGCTCAACTGAAACTATAATATCAGTCGCGGTATGGGCGACATTGTTACTTTGTATTGCTATTGTGACATTATCGAAGTACACAATATCATCGTTTGATAGAGGGTGAGAGGGCGGGAAGGGTTGGGTTCCGGCAGTTGCACCATTCGTCAGGCTGCCAAGGAGGGTTACCCAATCGTCGCCAAAGCTCGACCGAGCCAGTTCAACCATACTCTTTTTGGCATAGAATTTAGCTTCAGGAAAGCGCGTTCGAATAGCATTGTTACCCAGCCAATGATCGCCGTGCAGGTGGGTATTAAATACTGCAATCACGGGTAAAGACGTAATCTTTTCTATAGCCTTTATCAGCAAGTTACCGTGTTGCTGAGAGCCGCCTGATTCAATAACAACTACTCCTAAATCGCTAACAATAAATCCCAAGTTCGCGATGAGTCCTTGATTTTCAGGTGATGGATTCTGATTTATGCCATGCACAACGTAGACGTTTTTTGCAACTTCAATCGCTTCAATATTAGCCACTGTTTTTGGTGTGAGAAAAGTTTCAGATAGAGCCGCGACAGGTAATGATGCGAGAGTGGATAACAATATTATGAAAATACGGAGCATACAGACAACCGATAAAGTGAGAGATCCAGTATAATATATATTAATATATAATGTATATTATTTAAAATCAAATCCACATCTGCGCCACAACAGTTCATTGTTTAATTCATTAGACATTATTAATTTTGTGCCAAGTTTAATTCAATAAATATGGTGGC
>JBLILW010000190.1:0-5237 GCA_047638435.1 Urechidicola sp. | reverse complement strand
CGCTCAGCCAATTTAGGGTGAGATCCTTAACGCGTGTTACTTCTGGGTTGAAGCAACCATAGCGCCTGCTGGCACGCTGAACAAAGATTCCCTTCAGCTGGCTCATTACCAATTGACTATAATCATCAACCTCGGTTTCAGTCGCAGCGACCGTCACTATAGCCGCTGGTTTTTGCGCTTCTTTATTTATTTGATGGGTAATGAAATGTGTCACTGGCATGTGGTATCCGCAGAAGCTAATAAATGAACGCTGTATGGCAATATTTTATCATCTTGCTGCGTCTTCAGAAACGAATAACCGGATTCAATGCCCAGATCTGCGGACCAATGAATTTAGGCATTTAGGCATTTAGGAGGATCATTGACGATTGTAAGTGGACATAAAGCACATTGATAAAGGATGTTCGCTGGCCCAGTCAACACGTCAGGCGTTGGCGTGTTAGACCATAAAGATCATCTGGTGGTATTAATCTCTCTGATTCAGGTTGGTAGTTGAATAGCCGTAATTGAATTACTTCCCCATTGATGAAAGTTCAAATCTAGCCATAAATTCATAAAATAGACAAAAGTCGGTCTTTGGCAGTAAGCGGTCTGGCAGGTATCGCGATTTCGATACAAAGCCATAGACATTAATGACGGGGATAACGATTAATGGGCCACAAATTCGATCTATGCGCCAGTCAGACGTCTAGGAACTTGTCAGTCAGCAATCGACATATTATTTAAGCGCCAGTGATTCATCACGATGGATTGCGGTGCTTACCAACAATACAGGCCCAGGCTGACATCTGCTAATCACATGCCCGAACAATTGGCACTGCTGTGAGTGTAAAACTCAGCGGGAAAATATAGACCATTTGCCTACTAACTGATTAGATAGTGACCCCAGCTATTTCGATTGCTGTCTGCATTTTAACCTTTGCCCCGAGTTTTGGTTTTCCCAGGTTTTAGCTTTTCTAGATATTCGATAATCATACCGGCGACGTCTTTGCCCGTAGCACCCTCTATACCTTCTAGACCAGGACTAGAATTGACTTCCATAACCACTGGGCCATGGTTGGAACGTAACAGATCGACACCGGCCACATTGAGACCCATGATGCCGGCGGCCCTGACTGCAGTAGAACGCTCTTCTGGTGTAATTTTTATTAGGCTAGATGATCCGCCCCGATGTAGGTTGGAGCGGAATTCACCTTCAGCACCCTGACGTTTCATCGCTGCGACTACTTTTTCGCCCACCACAAAGCAACGGATATCAGAGCCACCCGCTTCCTTGATAAATTCCTGTACCAGTATATCCGCCTTCACACCCATAAAACCTTCGATAACGCTTTCGGCTGCCTTTTGGGTTTCCGCCAACACCACGCCAATACCCTGAGTGCCCTGCAATAATTTGATAACACAAGGTGCGCCACCAACCATCTTGATGACATCCTTGATATCGTCGGGTCTGTTGGCATAACCTGTGAGTGGCATGCCAATACCCTTGCGTGATAGCAATTGAAGCGACCGTAATTTATCTCGAGAACGAGATATCGCAACAGACTCGTTGAGGGCAACCACATTCATCATTTCGAACTGGCGTAAAACCGCAGTACCATAACTGGTAACTGACGCACCAATACGCGGAATGACGGCATCAATCCCTTCTATCAGTTTGCCTTTATAATGAATCGAGGGTTTGTGAGAAACAACATTCATATAGGCACGTAAAACGTCAATCACAACAACTTCGTGCCCACGAGCTTCAGCCGCTTCGATGATACGTCTTGATGAATATAATTTATGATTACGTGATAACAGTGCTATTTTCATTAGAATCTCCTTTGATTATTGTTTAAATGGGCTGAGACTATCAGGGACGTAATTACCAGATCGTGCTTGATTTCACGATTTGAGTTAACAACAGACCAACAGAATCGATACCGTTCCTTCTTTAAATAGACTGCTCAATGATCGTATTAGTCACATTTTTCAGTCCTCATTCACGATACTAATATTATCGACTATCCTCATTTTTTCCGTGGGAAATTTTTAGGATACTGTCGCACAAAATTGAGGCGCAGTGGTATAAGCAACAACTTCGAACGATCCAACCCAATATCGACTATTGATTTGCTTTCTAATAGATGCCGTTTCGATGGGCACATTAACGATGATTTTTACACCACTGAGTATAGCTGACTCTTTTATACGTAAAATAGCCTCACAACGCGTACGATCTAAAAGTGACTCATAGTTTGATAAACGACAGCCAGTGATGGTTTCTAAAACGGACAGACACTTTTTAAAAAAGTCGATGGCGAACAAACATTACCACACATCAAAAAGGTTCTGCATTGGTTTAGTTATGCTGGCACGGCCTTCACCGTCATCACCCAACTTTTAGTATTTCCTTCTCTCGTTTAAGAATGGCGCTAAAGTGGCGTTTTTCGGCCAAACGGACAAACAAAATATCCAAGATGAGCAACGACAAAAAAATAATCCGTTAGACCATCGTTATTCAACTACGACAGCGGTACCGTAGGGATATAGTTCTGCTGCGTTTTGTGTAATTGATAAGGTACTTTAGCGTACATTCAATATAGCGTTAGCGCCGCATGTTTATAAATGAAGCGGTAATTCAATCAGTTAGGCTGGTTTTTAGCACTTCTATCAAAGACAAGGTAATTCTGGCAGTAGCACCCCACAATAACTCACCTTCATATTCCTCGTAATAAACCACAGGCCATGGGCGTTTCGAATAGCTGTGAACTCGTTGCTCTGTCCTGTAGTGAGATGAATTAGCCAACCAGTTAAGTGGCAACGTAAACGCATGGGCTACCTCACCTGCATCGAGCTGTAACGGGTAAGGCCAAGGTGTTACACCAACATAAGGAGTGACTTGAAATTGGCTGATAGTGTGATGATGGTTGAGTCTGCCTAGTATGTTGACATCACTTTGCTTAATACCCACCTCTTCTTCTGCTTCGCGTAATGCGGTGAACTCCAGAGAAGCGTCATCAAGTTCGCGTTTACCACCGGCGAAAGCGACTTGCCCACTGTGCCGATCACCTTCAAGTGAGGCGCGGCGAATGTAAAGAAGATGCCAAGACTCACTGAGCCTCAAGAAAGGGATTAGCACAGCCGCTTGTCGACTTTTCGTACTCAACATTTCTGGTGGAATATCGTAGGTAGGATCAGGCTGTATTCTCAGGCAATGAGATATTTCTTCAATGGTAAGTCGATCAAAATCTATCATTGGATCAGTTTAAATGGTTTGCTAGTTGTGGCCTGACGTTTATTGTTTTCTGGCAATGAGCTGAAATAATCTAGCGGTGTGTTTATAGGGTTCACGATTCGACAATTCGAATTCGAGCTTTCGTAGCTTTTCATTAACTTCGACATCGTTTTTTTCTTCGTTGGTTCCCCAGTAGTTATACATGCAACGTATGCCATAATGGTTTTCAATTTGGCATCCTTTTCTGATTAACGTGTCTGACAAGTCATTCGCCCTGAATTCTCGAACGTCTATATTAAAAGTCGGATTGTGTTGAACTGCCTGGTCTAATGAATCATATGCCTTATCAAGGTCACCCTCCAAAAAAGCGGCCTGATAGGCAGAGGAATATTGATTGACGGTTATGAGTGACAGGAAGCCACCGGGACGTAACATCTTGAGCAACAGATCTAAAACTGGCTCTAGATCGTCGACAAATTGAATAACGTTATGGCACAGTACAATATCAAATTCAGGCTCAGGGAATTGTTTGCTCAAACTCAGAATATCGACGGCATGCGTTTTTATACGACCCGATACACCCGATAAAGCAGCGGTCACATTGGCATCATCCAGCATTTGCTGAGATGTATCGACCAAGTCTACCTGATGATTCATACGCGCTAGCGCAAGGCTATCAACGCCATTGCCACCACCTGCATCCAAAATTCGTAATGGGGGTGATTCAACAGGAATATGCTTTTTAAGATTATTTTCGACTAGCTCGTAACTAAATTTGGACCAGGTTGTACTTTGTTCATCCTTCCACTTATTGAGATTTGACTCGAACGAATCTCTTTTACTAGATGCTCGTAAAGCCTTTTTTAGCTCTAGATTTCCAGTATACAAAGCTTTACCCACGATAACACCGGTAATACCTTCGTTGTTATAACAATCAGACACATCCTCCAGACTGCCAATCCCACCACCAACAATTATATTCAACCCACTGACTTGGGATAGTGCTATCGATGCATCAAGATCGACACCCGTCATGGAGCCATCCAAATGAATGCTCGTCAAGATAGCCGTGGTGACGCCAAGATGTCGCATCTGTATGGCTAGACTGGTCGCCTGTACGCTGCCACCTGCCTTCCATCCGTGAATTTTAACCTCTCCATCTTCATCAGCATCAATGCCAAGAATGATGGCATCACTACCATAAGTCGCAATCGCATCAGCCATTAACTGCGGTTGTTCTACCGCAGCGGTACCAATAATGACACGTTTAATACCTGCCTTCATTGCCCAATGAACATCGTCCATGCTACGAATGCCACCGCCAAATTGAATATTGACGTCTAGATCGGCCATTTTTTTGATCAGGTTCCAGTTGTTTGTTGCGTCTTCATCAAAAGCCGCATCGAGGTTGATAACCTGCAACCAACCTGCTCCCTGATCTATCCATTGCTGTGCACAAGCCACTGGGTCTGTATGAAAAACAATAGGGTTGTCAATATCACCTTTGGTAAATCTGACAACTTCACCATTCCTTAGATGGATGGCTGGAAATATTGTAAATTTACTCATATTCATACAATTATACCGGCTATTAACAACAAATTAAGTTTGCAAGGCGGTTAAGTTTTGAAGAGAAAAGAGTACAGCCTATGAAGATGACACTAGCACCATGTGTAGGGAATTTAAAGCCGTATTTTTATCAAAACAATAGTCAAGAACAATAAGATGGCATTAGTTTAAGGCCCCATTGAAAAATCAAGACTGGTGTTACTGAGTTACTGAGTGACTTTTGAGGAAGGCGCTTCCACACTTAAACGGTGACCAGAATTCTACAGGCCTAGCACATCATCCATGCCATACAGTCCGCTTGGTTTTTGTTGAACCCAATGCGCGGCTCGGATGGCACCGTTAGCAAAAGTCATACGGCTTGATGCTTTGTGGGTGATTTCGATTCTCTCGCCTTCTGCGGCAAATAAAACCGTATGTTCACCAACAATATCCCCCGCACGTATCGTTT
>JBLILW010000189.1:0-5318 GCA_047638435.1 Urechidicola sp. | reverse complement strand
TGCTGGTGATTCGTTGGAGCGGGTTTATTCTGACTCTGATCTCTGGTTGCGCATTGTCCGGCCTACATTTTGGGGTTGATCCTAACGTCATGCCGCTAGCGGCGGGTGGTATATTGGGGCAAATCACGGGCACTTATTTTTCACATGGTTTGGGGTTTTTGGGTGCGACAGTTTTGCATATGGCCTTATTCCTTGCTGGTTTGACCTTGTTTACTGGGATTTCGTGGTTAGCACTCATTGATAATATCGGTAAATACACCCTTGTTTTGTTCGAAAAGATCGTCGATCGATATTATCTAGTGAAAGATAATATGGAAGGTAAGAAAGTTAGGATAAACCGTCAGGAAACTTTTAGTACTGAAATTGAAAAAAAGGAACAGCGTCGCCCTGTTAAAATAGAACCCGTCGTTCAGCAGGTCGAACAAAGCACCCGTGTCGAAAAAGAAAAGCAAATTCCACTGTTTCATACGTCAACACCGAGTGGAAGTGGTATTCCGTCACTGTCGCTGTTAGATGACCCGAAACCAAAAACAACCGGATATAGCACCGCAGCACTGGAAGCGATGTCTCATCAGCTGGAATTAAAGCTGAAAGATTTCGGGATCGAAGTTCAAGTTGAGTCGGTGCATCCGGGCCCAGTTATCACTCGATTTGAAATTTTGCCAGCACCGGGCGTTAAGGTGAGTCAAATCAGTAGTTTAGCGAAGGATTTAGCAAGGTCTTTATCCGTTATCGGCGTGCGGGTAGTTGAGATTATTCCAGGTAAATCGGTCATGGGGCTGGAAATACCAAATGAAAATCGCGAGTTAGTCGTTTTGAGTGAGATTCTGCGTTCAAAGACCTTTGATGAATCAACTTCACCTCTCACGTTGGCATTGGGTAAGGATATTAGCGGTAAAGCGGTGGTGGCTGATCTTGCAAAAATGCCTCACTTACTGGTCGCTGGTACCACTGGTTCTGGTAAATCGGTTGGAATCAATGCCATGTTATTGAGCATGCTTTACAAGGCGACACCAAAAGAAGTTCGAATGATATTGATCGATCCAAAAATGCTCGAGCTGAATGCTTATGAGGGTATTCCACATTTAATTGCGCCAGTGGTGACGGACATGAAGGAAGCCGCCAATGCCTTACGTTGGTGTGTTGCTGAAATGGAGCGCCGATACAAGCTGATGGCCTCTTTAGGCGTGCGTAATATTACAGGTTACAACCGCAAGGTAAGTGAGGCTATCGAGGCTGGAACACCCATTAAAGATCCCTTGTTTGATAAGTCAAAATTATTGCTCTTCCCTGATGCCGTGCCGGATGAGCTGGAAACCCTACCCTATATCGTTGTTGTGGTTGATGAATTCGCCGACATGATGATGGTGGTTGGCAAAAAGGTAGAAGAGCTAATCGCCAGACTGGCACAAAAAGCGCGAGCATGCGGAATTCATTTACTATTGGCGACACAACGGCCTTCGGTTGACGTGATTACTGGTTTGATCAAATCTAATATTCCCACGCGAATCGCATTTCAGGTGTCTTCTAAGATCGATTCTCGAACCATTCTCGATCAAATGGGCGCTGAGTCATTATTAGGCCATGGTGATATGCTGTTCTTGCCGCCGGGTACGAGCATGCCAGAACGCATTCACGGTGCCTTCGTTGACGACCATGAAGTCCATGCGGTGATAAACGAAATTAGAAAAGCCGGTGGTCCTAATTACATCGAGAATGTCTTGGAAGAATCGTCCACCACTTTGTTACCAGGTGAAGTATCAGCCGGTTCAAATGGTGAGGATCTTGATCCTTTCTATGATGAAGCTGTATCCATCGTCACAGAAACCCGTAAGGCATCGATCTCTTATGTTCAACGGCGACTCAAAATTGGTTATAACCGTGCGGCCAGAATGATTGAAGAAATGGAGAACTCTGGCGTGGTTTCACAAGTCCAATCAAACGGTAGCCGAGAAGTGCTCGCGCCACCCCCACCCAAAATGGATGAGTAATGAAGTATTTTCTGATTGTTATAAGTTTTGCCAGTTGCCTGTTTAACGTTACTTACGCCCAAACAGCCGAGTTACGTCTCAATACTGCGCTTAAAAGCCTCGATAATTTAACCGCTGATTTCAAGCAAACCGTACTGAGTGAAGATAAGCAGGTGTTACAACAAAGTAGCGGCACGGTTGCTATTTCTCGCCCGGGCAAGTTTTCATGGATTTACACCAAACCGTACGAGCAACAAATTATTGCCGATGGTTCTGAACTGTGGATTTACGATGTTGACCTCGACCAGGTGACGGTGAAACCAATGGAGTCTGGTCTGGCTTCAGCACCGATTATGATTTTGATGAAACAAACTGAAATCAATTCAAATTTCACCGTTAGTGAAGTTGGACAACGCAAGTTTCTTTATTGGGTTGAACTCGAGCCAAATTCAAATTCTAATGAGCTGGAATATTCCCGAGTATATATAGGGATTGAAAATAACGCTGTGAAAGCCATGGAGTTGCGCGATAGTTTTGGACAAAGCACCCAAATTGTATTCGAAAATTTACGTCTAAATGTGGTTCATAACCCAAAGGTTTTCCAGTTTACGCCTCCCAAAGGTGTCGATGTTTTCGGTGCTGGTAGTTAAAGGGCGTCTGTCGAACTTAGAGTCGATTTAAGTTTATGACAAGCACAATTAATCCAAAAACTAAAAATCAACTGGTTAAGCTCTGGGACAAATTGAATAGACTGCCTTTTGGCGCCAGGCTGTTCAGCCTTTTTCTTGGTTGGTACGCGCCTTATAGCGGATCGATAGGCGCACATGTTGAAGCGCTGGGTGTCGGCGAGGTGCGGGTTAGTTTACGCGATCGCCGTAAGGTCCGAAATCACCTGAAATCGGTGCATGCAATTGCCTCGATTAACTTGGGTGAAATCGTCACGGGTCTAGCCGTATTAAGCGCTATTACAGACGACATGCGCGGTATTGTCCTCGGCTTACGCTCCGAATATAAGAAAAAGGCACGCGGCAAATTAACTGCGACTGCTTTTTTCGAGCTGCCAGAGCAAATGGAAGATAACACGTTATTTGAAGTCAGCTGCGAAATTAAAGATAAAGCAGGTGACGTGGTCGCCATGGTCACCGCGAATTGGCTATTAGGTTATAAGAAGCGGAATGACTGAGCACGAATTGCACATAACTAATAAACAAGACTGAAAAAGTATGACCGATAAAATATTGTCGCCGGCAAGCCTGGCATTCACCCAAAAACTCGGAATTCGCTATCCCATCATCGGTGGCCCGATGTACCCCTGCAGTAATCCCGAACTAGTGGCTGCCGTGTCCGAGGCGGGCGGTATCGGCATCATGCAGCCAATATCGCTGACTTATGTCCATGGACATGAATTTCGTCAAGGTATTCGACTCATGCGACAGCTCACCGATAAACCAATTGGTATGAATGCACTAATAGAAAAATCTTCCAAAAAGTACCAAAAACGAATGGAAGAATGGATTGATGTTGCTCTGGAAGAGGGCATCCGTTTTTTCGTTACATCGCTTGGAAAACCAGACTGGGTAGCGAAGCGGGTGCATTCAGTCGGTGGTCTCGTTTACCACGATGTCACCGAATTGAAATGGGCAGAGATAGGACTCGCAAATGGTGCCGATGGATTAATATGTGTCAATAATCGAGCAGGCGGTCATGCGGGAGCCAAGAATGCACAACAACTATGGGATGACTTAAATGGCTTGAATGTACCGTTGGTCTGTGCTGGTGGTATTGGCGATGCTCAAGTGTTTGATCAGGCTTTAAGCATGGGATATGCCGGCTGTCAGTTGGGCACCCGATTTATTGCGAGTGATGAATGTCGTGCCAGTGATATCTACAAACAATCGATTATTCAAGCAAAGGAATCAGACATCGTACTCTCAGAACGAGTGACAGGCATTCCTGTCTCGGTCATTAATACTGATTACATCAAACGCAGCGGTTTAAAATATGGCTGGTTTGCCAAGTGGATGTTATCAGGCAAAAAAACCAAACATTGGATGCGAACCTTCTTTGCTTTGAAATCAATATGGCAACTCAAGAAATCATCTTTGGATGAATCTGGCGAGAAGGATTATTGGCAAGCAGGTAAAAGTGTTGCAGGTATCAATACGATTAAGTCTTGTGATTCAATTGTTAAAGATTTGATCCAAGAAAATCACTAAGTGCACCTATAAAAGTTAAAGGATACTTCTAACCATGGCAAATTCTTCTCTAATTTACGTGCACGACCCGATGTGTAGTTGGTGCTTTGGTTTTTCTAAAACGCTTCAAACCTTATTGAATGAGTTACCTGTCGGTATAAAGCTAAAACGATTGCTGGGAGGCTTAGCTCAAGATAGTAACGAGCCAATGTCGGAGCCAACTCGCAATATGGTCAGGCAAAACTGGCAACATATAGAGCAAGCAATACCAGGTGTGCAATTTAATTACGATTTTTGGGACAACTGCGAACCTCGAAGAGCCACTTATCCTGCCTGTCGCGCGGTGATTGCTGCCAGACAGCAAGATGAAGCTTTTGATAATTTAATGACCCGACAGATTCAACAGGCCTATTACCAACAGGCTCGAAATCCTTCGGATGATAGTACCTTGATTGAATTAGCCGCTGAAATTGGCCTCGATCAACAAACCTTCTTTGATGATCTTGCGTCTAATGAAACACAGCAAAGTCTGCTGGAAGAAATAAGCCAGTCGAGGTCACTCGGAGTGAACGGCTTTCCGAGCCTGGTTTTGGAATGTAATGGCCGCTACGAACTGATCCACACTAATTACACTAAGGCGGATTCGATGTTAAACCAAATTAACATCCTTCTAGATTGATTTTATTAGGTTAGCCAAAGACTGGAAGCCGTTACTAGTAAGAGCTACAGAGTTGCATCCTTAATTTCTCCTAGTTCAATCACGCCGCCAGACATAGCGATTTCTTCGATGGCTTCACGCATTTCCACCCGGTCCATAGACGAGATGGTATTCAGGTCGATTGACCCGAGTGGGTGGTCAGCCCCTGAAAGCGTTTGAAGTAACGCGACCTGTACTACATCAGCGTAATATGCAGTGCCGTTGTTACCCTGACGATCGAGAACCAAGTGTTGAATTGGTACATCGACCAGTGCTTGACTAAAGCCCCGCTTCCTGAGTAATTCGGTGCCGACGATTGGTGCTGATTCTTCCAGTAGTTTCATTAATTCAGCATTGTCATTGAGTAATTCAGGGTCGTTTTCTGCACAAACTAAAATAGGCAACAGGCCGATAGAGTGTGTCAGTCCGGCTAATATGGCGCTTTCGGCTTCGAGA
>JBLILW010000188.1:0-5319 GCA_047638435.1 Urechidicola sp. | reverse complement strand
GAAGCATAAGATGTCGGCATAAAGAATTCGATCTTCTTACCCGTCAGCTTTGCCAGTCTTTCGGTGACAGGTTGATAGAGCTGTAATTCTGCCACTGATTCTTCGGTTGGAATCATTGCAAAAGTAAGACTGTCCGGATTTTCGCAAGATGCACCTAGGGCTGTGGTACTGGTGACCATCCCAATGCCCATTGCTGCCACCAATGCGGTAGCGCCTACACCCAAACGTTTACCTAACGTTGATAAAGGTGACGACAATTTCGAATTATTTCTTTGCATTTCTACTCTCCTCATTTTTATGGTTTTTATATACGTGAAACAACTATTTATCTTCGCTTACATGAAAATCTCAAATCTTTAGGGGAAATTTTTTATGATTGACTAATTTAAGAAACAATTAGGTTCTTCATCACACTGTCGTGTGAGCCAATGAAATTCTTCCCTCTCTCTCCCGCTAAGGCTTCGGTCAACAACGCTTTCCATTCGTCGTTTTGTACTCCATAGCTTGACGCCCTTGTTGAGACATCAAGACTATTAATAAAATGGTCAAGATTTTTCACTGCCAAATCAAGGTCATCACCAAAAATACGGCGAAGGCTGGCATCACAATCTTTATCCTCACCAATCACGCTAGCCAACACCATCGGTAAACTGAAAGAGCAGGCCAGTCCGTGTGGGATTTTATATTTGAGCGTAATAGGGTAAGAAACTGAATGAGCCAAGGCTGTTTTTGTGTTCGAGAAAGCCAGGCCAGCAAATAAACTGGCTCTGGCGACTCTAGAGCGTAGCTCAATATTTTGTAGATCATCAGCTAACTGTTTTAAGGTTGCCAATATTTCAATTGCAGCAAAAACAGCCTGATTGGCTGACACTGGATTACTATTACGATTCCAGAGGCTTTCGAGTGAATGTGATAGCGCATCCAGTCCGGTACTGACAGTAAACGCTTTTGATAGCCCCAACATTAGCTCTGGATCAACCACCGCATGAGTTGGGTAGAGGGCTTCGCGAGCTAGCGAATATTTTTTTTGTGCCTGCGTATCCCACACCGTTGCCCAATGGGTTACTTCGCTCCCTGTGCCAGCCGTTGTTGGAATAGCGATGACTGGGTAAGAAGCCAAATGTTCCTCACCCTTCCCTGTTTCGAGGAACTGACGAACGGGTTCAAATCCATTATTACTAGAGGCTAATACTTTAGCTGCGTCGATAACAGACCCACCACCGAGTGCAATAATAACAGTATCACTACTCACGGTTTTAGCGAACTGCTGACAAGACACAGCAAGTGTTTCAAAATCTGGGTTTGGAGTAATGTTGTTGATGATAGTTTCTGGTTGACCTGCTTTCTCAATCAGCTTTTCACACAACCGATTAAAGTAGAGCTCATCATAAGTGACAAGACAATAAGGACGTCCATCTATTAGATCGGTAACAGAGTCAAATGACCCATTCCCAAAAACGATGTCAACTGGATTTCTATATGTCCACACTAGTTATTCTCCTCAACCTTAATCGAGATATACCTTAAAACGGCATATTTACAGATTTAATTTATCGTTGGCATAATACTTCCATACTCATTAGTATTTAACAAATACATAAATTCGATTAATACTATTCATTTTATAGATGTCATCTCATGCTTCATTCTCAACTTCGATCTTTCCATGCCGTCGCCACTGAAGGTAGTTTCACCGCTGCTGCAGCAGCCATACATGTAGGCCAACCAACCATATCCACTCAAATCAAAGCTTTAGAAGAACACTATGGTGTCACCCTGTTTCACCGGGTTGGGCGCAAGGTACAATTGTCTGATTGTGGCAGAGCTTTGTTTCGAATCAGCCGAAAAATACTCAAACAGGAAGAAGAAGCACGGGATTTATTGCGTAGTTATGGTGGCATTCTGACCGGAGACTTACGCGTAGGCGCTGTCGGTCCTTATCATGCAACGGGCATACTTGCGATGTTTAATCAAAAGCATCCGGGCATTAATCTAACTGTTACTCTGGGGAACTCAATGGAAATGGTCGAACTGTTGACCAATTATTCAGTTGATGTCGCAGTACTGGCCCACACCGAAGATAACCCGGCCATTTACGCATGCCCTTTTAGTCGTCATCCCGTAGTAGTGTTTGTCAATACAGCACATTCTTTTGCGAACCGGTCCGAAATCAAACTCGCCGAGTTACAAGATCAACGATTTGTAAATCGTGAAGTGGGTTCGACAACTCGTCTAGCATTTGAAGCGGCATTAAAAGAGAAAGGAATAACAGTCAGCCCAATCATGGAAATGGGAAGTCGTGAGGCTGTCTGGCTAGCGGTAGAAAGAGGTATCGGCATAGGTGTGGTGTCTGATATAGAGTTTAACCCTCACCCAAATCTAAGGGCGATCACTATTTCTGACGCAGACATCTATACCACGGCACATATTACTTGCCTGATAGACCGCGTGGACTCAACCATAATCAAAAAATTTTTCGACGTTGCTGAATCCATACCTGCTGGCCACCGAGTATCTAGTTTTCCTCCGCTCGTTTAGACCATATAAAAGTAGACAAAAATACTGGTTGAAATAAAAACGTACTTATAAACAAATAGAATCAATACATCGGCTGGGCACAAACCTGTTAGTTAAACAGCCTATCAGGAATACCTGTTTTAACAACAGGCTATGTGAAAATGCAGTTTTTGTACAAAAATATTCTTCACCTGATAGCCTAACCTATAAGTCAATTTATTGAAGGCGCCTGTCGATGACAAGCCACATTATTCCCGATTGACCTGATAATTACATTATTGACGAAAACGATATTTGAGTAATTGATGCATTTGTGAACACTCTGGTTCTTTCCGATTTAGACTTTAAAACGATACTCGCTGATACGGGTCGCACTGGTTACCGCTCAGTCACCTTGGTGAAATTATTTGTTTATGGATACTTAAATCGTATTCAGTCATCCAATCAACTGGAACGAGAAGCTGCTCGCTATGTTTAGTTGAAACAAAACAATAAAGGACAGGCACTATTAAAAATCAACCGATAAATTAGTGCTAGACCGCCAAAAGATGGTTGACGTTGTTAGCACTTCTTCGGGGTATTCATGGTCGATGAATACTTAATTGTCCTGCACCCGGCATTGGCCTCAATCCCAATTCGATATGATTATATGCCATGGTTTTTTGCACGTCTAATGCTAAAGGAGTTAAGGTTAAAGATGAAAGCAGCTGAAGCTGCTAACGCCAATACACCACTTGGACAACATGCAACAGATTTTTATCAGGAATTTATTGCAGAAGAAAATGGCAGTGGAATGTATTTTTTGGCAATACTGCAACAGCTTGACAAGAAAGGACAAGGATAGAAAAATTTGGGGTCTACCACTACACTTGGAGTCTGTCGGATCTGAGCAGCACCTGAGCTAACCACTAACCACCCTCACATTTTGTGAGCACCTATCATCAGGCGCTCGAATACCGAATACCGTTCTGCTATGCAGTCTTCTGCGGATTCTCGGTTAACGCTGATCCAAACTTCCTCCGAAAATCCAGCTGCCAGTTCGGCGGTGTAAGCGCATTCGTCATCTGCTGCTTCACGGGCTGCTTTAGGTGATGGCGCGCCAAGATCTTCAATAAAATACCGGATGAGTTCTTTCTGAATACCCTCATATTCGTGTGGTTCAATGTGGCAAACTTCTGCAATTGTGCATCGGCCATGCGATCCAACTGAAACAAACGAGGTGTCGCAGTGGCAAGGTGTACTTCGGTGGCCCGTGGCCAGATCGCAGACTGCATAGCCGCCAGAAACCATCCATTCGCCATCCTCGGCGGCACCACCCTCGGCAGCGTAAACATGCGCGTCAGAGTCATCGAGCCGGACTGCTTTAAGAAATTTCATGTGTAGGATGTTTCAGGTAATAGGGCTGCTTATAATAAAGCTTACTTGTACTAAAGCAATTGAAGAGATCGCCGTAAAGGTTAGGCTCACAAAGAGTATTCAATGTTTGCCACCCCTCCGGCACAGATCCGTACGTGCGCTACTAACGCATACGGCTCCTACAGATAAATCAGACACGTAAACGCATATTGAGTATGCTTTCACCTGTAGACGCGCCAGCCCCGTCAGCTTTCCTTCTACGCTCTGTGTCGCAGTCAAGCTCGGCATAGTTCGCCATTCCTTTCTGTTAAACCCCTTCGCTCCACTCACTCCGCAATGTTTTTAATTATCTGATCTTGTTCGCTAACTTCTTCACTACTATGGGTTTATCTGTGTAATGGTTTAATAAACCACTCATCTCGACATCGATAAGCAGGTAGTCGGATAGATCCTGAAGGGTGGTCATCTCGTCAAAATGCTTCGCGACCGTTTTATTTTGGACCAGCTGGTGCCTCAGCAAGCCAACCAGGGCGTCGCGCTCGTTGAGCACAGCGGCAATGGGCTCGTAAACCGATGCCCACTGAGTTGAGTCGTATTTCGACTTGACCACCTTTAGAAGCTCTTCGGCCAAGTGCAGGTGAGCCTACCAATTTCCGTCAATAATCTCCGAGTCATTGGTGTCGACGGATGTGTCGCATAACCTAGATAATTTTTCCAGGAAGGCAGCATCAACACCCATAAAAATGGCAATATCAAATATTCGTTTCAATTCCGCGACCCTACCAACGCCTCCAAGCGTCTCAATCTCATCGAGACCAGCAACTCCCAAAAGGATTGTCTGACGGTCCTTGCCATCTGTAAATGCGGCAAGACTTGTGGCGTTTTTCTTAGCGCTCAAATGTTTTAAAAAACCACTATCTGAGTCTCGGAAAGCGGAAGCAAGTTGCTTAAGATATGAATATTCCTGATATCGCCTGAACTGAATTCGAAATTAGCGTTGAGCGTCCGGCCAAAAATATGGGCCAGATTATTGATCTCTTGCGCGTCAGGTCGCATTTTCCTTACGATAGAAAAATACCGGGCAAGTGTTTCAACGAATTTAGCTACGCTGTCTGATTTAATCGGTGTGAGCAAAAGCTGAATATAATCCACGGTGCCAGTTGCTTGCGGGTTAAGGCTAGCAGTTCACGCATCACGGTAGGTTTAGCGCCGAAAAAGCCAGCCAGCTTTTCCACGACACCGGAGACTTATAATCGGTGTCGGAGTTTTATCGCGTTGAAAATAACTGTGCAGCTGGTACTCAGGAGTATATTTTTGACAGTTTGAATCTGAGATTAATTTAGAATTGGGTGTGAATCTTTAAATACCATGTCGTCAATTTTCCCGATATCTGCAAAATCCTGCACGACTATCCAGCCTTCATCTACGAATTCGATGATCTCGGAA
>JBLILW010000187.1:0-5368 GCA_047638435.1 Urechidicola sp. | reverse complement strand
AGGTCACCACCGCGAATGGCAGCACCAAACAAAGAACCCGCATTCTTTTCGATAACAATCGTACCAGCCATCATGTTTTCGGCACAGGACCAGCCAACACGACCACTGATGTGGATATTTGCACCATCAGTACAACCGCCGCCAAAGTATCCAAGACTACCTTCAAAATTGAGATTCAATTTGTTTATAATACCAACACCAAGAGAATGCTTAGCGCGTGGATTCAGAACCGTAATCGTGCCATGACCCGACTTCATCAAGTTACGAATTTTCAGATTGATATCTGTTATTTCCATATCAGCGGCATCAAACTCAGCTGATTTATTGGTATCAACCTCATAAGCCCACGGATAGGTAAAGTTTTCTTCTTCTGATGCTGAAAAAAACCGTTGTTGTGTCCTACCGGCTAACTGCTCTTCATGCAGCCCCATATCATGGGATGCCGTGGCTGTATTATTAATAGTTACGCTGCCCATACTTTCACCTCGCTTTGATAAGGGTCCCAGGTATCGATTTCGTGTGGGAAAATACTACGAATAGCGACTTCTTCCGACGCCAATCCGACAAATTCATCACTCTCGTAAAGCACCATTGGCTTTGCAGACATGCCATCTTTTGCCATACCCAACTGGTCACTGGTTGCGACCAGATAAGTGAATACACCGTCGATCACATCAACTGACCGTCGCATAGCACTCTCAAGATCTTCACCTTGGTCAATCGCATCTGCGATATAAACCGCAATCAACTCTGAATCACAGTTAGACACAAAACGATGACCGCGACGTTCAAGGTCACGACGCATTGTCCAATAGTTGGTTAACTGACCATTGTGTACCACTGATACGTCATTAAACGGATACGCCCAGTAAGGGTGCGCAGAGCGAATATCAACATCTGATTCAGTCGCCATACGGGTATGACCAATGGCATGAGTACCAATAAAGCCTGGAATACCATATTGTTCAGAGACTACAGTTGCGTCTCCCATGTCTTTGATTAGCTCTAATGCTTTACCAACCGATAGAATCTCTACACCTTCAAGATCTTCCACAAAGTCGATCAGCCGCTTTAAGTCACCGCTAAATTTGAATTGATAACGAAACGCATATTCAGTCGCCTGTTCTTCCTTAGTCACAACCGCGCCAAGCTCTTTAAGACGTGTATCAACCGCAGCACGACGCTCGACAACTTGACGATGAATATCAAATCCTGTTTTCATTTCCTCTTGCTCGGCAACTTTAAAGCGCAGCACTTGCTCGCCCTCTTCTTCCTTGCCATAAAGTGCAAAACCAGTAGAGTCTGGCCCTCGATGCTTCAAAGCTTGAAGCATTTTGGTCATCTCACTACCGATATCACTGCTCGCACCACCTTTCCAGATAAGTCCAGCAATACCACACATAAGCTTTTCCTCATTCGTTATCAAAAAATTTGCCACTATTGCAGCAGGTTAAAAGTTGCTATTGCCCGACACCCACAAACATATAATTAGGCGCCAGATCCATTTGTTAATAGACAATAAAAATTCAGTTATGGCAGACAGTCAAGATAAGTCTCAATGTCCCAATCGGTCACTGTGGCGTTGTATCTTTCCCACTCGTCACGCTTGTAGTGCTCATAAACTCTATACATTTCGCCAGGCATAGACGACTTAATCACTTCGTCATTACGCAATTCTGCAAGCGCATCACCCAAAGACATCGGAAGCTTCTTGACTTGCTTACCCTCTTCCATTGCGGTGTAAATATTGCGCTCTTCTGCTTCGCCAGGATCTGAATTATTGTCAATGCCGTCATCGAAGGTTTTCAACAAAGCGGCTCCCATTAAATAAGGGTTAACCATCGAATCAACCGAGCGATATTCGAACCGGCCGGGAGCCGAAACACGCAACGCACAGGTTCGGTTCTGATAACCCCAGTCAGCAAAGATAGGTGCCCAGAAGCCCGTATCCCATAGTCGTCTATAAGAGTTAACGGTTGACGAACCAATTGAAGTTAATGCCCCTAGGTGCTTGATAACACCACCAATACAGTTAAGACCGATAGGACCTGGTGCACGCTCATCGATAGCAGGATCAGGCATGAAGGTATTTTCACCCCCTTCGATATAAGTAAAAGCGCCGTCCATACCGGGTAACGAATCAAAACCAAGGTTATTGACAACGTCTTCACCGCCACGCCAGAGTGACATATTATGATGACAGCCAGAAGCCGAAACACCCATGAAAGGCTTCGACATGAAACAGGCAATCAAATTATCTTCTCTTGCAACTTGCGCACAGATTTGACGATAAGTAGTCAGACGATCCGCATTTCGCAAAACATCATCGTATTGGGTGTTCAGTTCTAGCTGGCCAGGCGCATCTTCGTGATCGCCCTGGATAATATCGAGGCCCATAGCCTGCGAATATTCAATAACCTTCATAAAAGTTGGACGAAGCTCTTCGAATTGATCGATGTGATAGCAATTCGGTTTAGTGACACCACCATTAGGCTTGCCATCTTCTCCACGCTTTAGCCACATCATTTCAGGCTCTGTACCACAACGCATATTCAGACCATGCTTGCCCTGAAATTCATTATGAATACGGCGCAGGTTACCTCGACAATCTGATGTCAATGCACCACCCGGATTGACCCGCTCTTCGCGATTTCGGAATAGCGTGCAAAATACGCGGCCGATCCGTTTATCCCAAGGTAGCTGGCAAAAAGTTTCAGGATCAGGGATTCCGACAAGCTCCGAAGACTCAGCGCCGTAACCAATGTAGTCGCCATGACGATCGACAAATAAATTTGCGGTTGAACCATAGACGAGTTGAAATCCCTTTTCGGAAAGACGTGCCCAGTGGGCTGCCGGTATACCTTTACCTACGATCCGGCCAGTGACCGAAATAAACTGAAAATAAATGTAGTCAACACCCGTTTCCTTAATTTTCTCGCTAACCTGCTTAACCAGATCAGCGCGACCAGGTGCTTCTACATGTGCTTGTAAATCAGTCATTCTTTTCCCCCTCCCAGTTATATAGAAATTGGCTAATCACCATTTTTACTTTGTACCCATCGGCACAGAAAAACAGCTTATAGCCGCTACCGGCTCGATGTTTGAAAGTCATATATAGCTTAGACGGAGGTGTCATTGTTTATCTTTATTTTAGCCCGTCACTATAGAAAAACAGTCTACATTCGATACCAATACGCAACCAATGGTATACCCATATACTATTCCAATTCAACAAACCAAAAATATATTTTTGATCATTCATCCAGAACTCCTCAAAAATATGACTTTCAGCTACTCCATAACCGGGTTTATAAAGCATCTTTTTAGAAAATAATTTGATCAAAATCAGAATCAAAATAAATTAACTAAGTCACTGTTTATTAAACATTAATTAATTATTACTCTCTATTATTATGAACAGATTTGACCCCCTGTTCATAACTATAAACACACCGTATACACACTCATCAATACATCTATAGATTAACTTTGAAATAATTGGTTTAATGTGAAATGAGTAATTGCTTTAGGCAAAAACATCATTCAAAATTGTACCATGCAGTGTACCAATTTATGTTTTTGGTTTAATTTGATTACGGACGAGATTATTTATGAGTAAGCAACATTCTGAGACAGTTAATCAGAGTAGTCGAAGTTTGTCTTCACGTTCTCGTTTAGGCACAACAACGAGCCATGTTGCGACTCAATTGCGAAACATGATTTTGGAAGGCCAGTACGCCCATGATGAACGCCTACCCTCAGAAAGGCATTTGGCGGAACAATTTCAGGTTTCGAGGGGAACAATACGAGCAGTGCTCCAGGTGCTTGAAGATCAACAGCTGGTCATTCGCCAAGTCGGTAGTGGCACCTATGTCAATCTTCAAGACACATCTGAGCAATATGAGATTTCCAGTATCACTAGCCCCATTGAAATGGTTGAAGTTCGAATTGCAATTGAACCCCAGATGGTCCGTCTCGCAATCAGCAACGCTAGCCATCGTGACCTTGAAGATTTACGTAAAGCGCTTCTCCAATGTGAAAATTGTAACGGCAACTCAGAGAAATTTGCTCAGGCCGACACTGCCTTTCACCTCGCTTTGGCTCGCTGCTCTAAAAATAAATTATTATTTTGGGTGTATGAAAGAATCAGTAGAGTACGCCAGCACGCACAGTGGCGAAATATGAAAAACAAGCTATTAACACCCATGCGAATCGACTACTACAATAAACAACATCGAGCGCTATACGACGCCATACTTTCTCGTGATGCAAATCAAGCTAACAAACTTATCAAGAACCACCTCTTCGGGGTTCAAGATGATTTACTCGAAACATAATTCAGGCAGCTTAAACAAATGAACCCAAATATAATAACGTCAACGGCTCGCTCGCTGCGCCCAGGAATGAATGCACTACCTGCAGACACAGAGCGCCACACCGTTCGAGCTGGCGGTATTACCGCCCTGGAACTGCTGGCAGGCGATGAAATACAGCTGGTTAATCCCGAAGGCATGCAACTCGGTGAAATCACAGCTTTCAATCAACAAGGAAAGAGTGACATGCAGCTCATTGGCGCCAAAGCAAACGCCAAGGCTGAAGGTTTCAAGCACATACTCAGTGGAAAAGATGCCAGTGCGATTAAACTAGAACGCACGCTGAGATTTCGCAACATTTCGCTGAAGGATGCCGAGAGTACTGTTGTTTTCAGCAAAGATTCACCCGCTGGCGATTCAATCAAATTCATCGCCAATGAAGTCGTCACCTGCGTCGTTGCGGCACCAGGTGAACCAATGATGGTCGATCAACATAACACCATTACTGACCTGACAATTTTTATATTTCGTAAGCCCCGGCCCGATGCTGAAAAACTCATTCAGCTGCCCGATCCTCTGGCCGACCCTTTACAGGATATGCGCATTGATTCGAGAACTGCCTTCGCCTATGAAGTTAAGGCCGGTCAATATATACAAATTATTGACGTCGAAGGGCGTCAATGTTCGGATTTTCAGTGCTTCGATATCGAGGCTCTTGACAAGAACCTCGAACGCTGTATCGATGTAACCAGTACGCGTCATGTTGTCGGCCGATCTTATCCAGCACCAGGCTTATTAGGTAAATTTTACACTCAGGATTTCGAACCCATGGTCGAACTGGTTCGCGATACTTGCGGACGACACGATAGTTTCGGTACCGCCTGTACTGCTAAATATTACGACGATCTTGGCTATCCCGGGCATGTCAATTGTTCAGAAAACTTCAATCGTGCACTGCAGCCCTTTGGCGTTAGGCCACGCCCAGGCTGGATGGCGATCAACTTATTTTTTAATACCAACATCGACGATACAAACCAGATGGATTTCGATGAACC
>JBLILW010000186.1:0-5371 GCA_047638435.1 Urechidicola sp. | reverse complement strand
GGGTGCCAAGAGGCACTTTCGGTCGCCCTAAGAGCAACAACTAAACTTGGGGATGTCGTCGTGGTGGACTCACCTAGTTATTATGGTTTGATGCAGGCTTTTAAGGTTCAGGGACTCAAAGTACTAGAGATTCCGACTCATCCTGAGACGGGCATCAGTCTCGAAGCCCTCGAACTGGCCTTAGAACAATGGCCTGTCAGAGTGATTCAGCTAACACCAACCTGCAACGGGCCCCTTGGATATAATATGCCCGTTGAGAATAAAAAACGCTTAATTGAATTAGCAGTTCGGTATGATATTCCAATCATTGAAGATGACATTTACGGTGACCTGGCTTACCAGGCACCCAGACCTCCTACAATCAAATCTTTTGATACAGATGGTCGCGTTTTATTGTGCTCATCTTTTTCAAAAACCCTCGCACCTGGCTTTCGAGTTGGTTGGATGGCGCCAGGACGATACTTAAATCAAGCATTACACTTAAAATACGTCGTAACCGCCTGCAACTCAACCTTCCCACAATCTGCCATTGCTGAATTTATAGCGCAGGGTGATTACGAGCGGCATCTTCGAAAAATACGGAAACAGTATCAACACAATCGTGACGCTATGATTGGCTGGATAGAAAAATACTTCCCTGAGAACACACGAATTAGTCATCCCCAGGGAGGTTTTCTGCTTTGGATTGAATTACAAACTAATATCGATACCGTTAAGTTAAACGAAAAATGTTTGGTGCAAGGCGTCAGAATCGCACCGGGCATACTGTTTTCAGCCTCAGGCAAATATAACCGCTGCTTACGTTTAAACTATGCTGTTAAACCCTGCGAAGAAAATGAAAATGCAGTGAAGTTAGTCGGGCATGCCATTCTAGATATGATGCAGTAGATTGGACTAGGGAGTCGAGAGTCAGTGTTCCCTGACATCGAAGAACCCAAACACAACTCATTCAGGTGCCAATTATGCTAGCATCAGTTATGCAAAAATTTAATCTAATAAAATTCGGTTTAGTCGGTACAATCGTCACCGCGATCTGTTGTTTTACACCTTTTCTAACGATTGTTTTTGGTATGGCGGGGCTGTCGTCAGCCCTTGGCACTCTTGATATTATTCTATTTCCATTATTGGCTATTTTCATCGGCATCACAATTTATGCGCTATGGAAAAAATCAAAGACATAGCTGCAGTTCCAAACCAAAGCATAGGTAAGACTTAGTCTAACTGTAATTCCGGCAGTGACTTAATTACATCATCCACAGCCTTCATCTCTGTCAAAAAAGCTTCCAGAGATGACAATCGCAGCGCCGAAGGTCCGTCACACTTTGCGTTATCAGGGTCAGGATGGGCCTCCAAAAATAATCCCGCCAGTCCAACCGCCATACCTGCTCGTCCGAGCTCAGCGACTTGATGACGTCGACCACCAGAGGCGGCGCCCATCGGATCACGACATTGCAGCGCGTGAGTGACATCAAAGATCAGTGGTGCGCCACCGCTGACTTCCTTCATGGCGCGAAATCCGAGCATATCAACGACTAAGTTGTCATAACCCATACAACTACCGCGCTCACATAACATCACCTTATCGTTGCCACACTCGGCAAACTTAGCGACGATGTTACCCATTTGCGCAGGGCTTAAAAACTGTGGCTTTTTAATATTGATAACGGCACCGGTGGCTGCCATTGCCTGTACCAAATTAGTTTGGCGGGCCAGGAAAGCAGGAAGCTGTATGATGTCACACACTTCGGCGACAGGCGCACATTGCAACTCTTCGTGTACGTCTGTTATAACTGGAATGTCAAAGCTCTGTTTAATTTCCTGAAAAATCTTCAAACCTTCATCCATTCCAGGCCCACGATAGGAATGAATTGATGAACGATTTGCCTTATCAAAAGACGCTTTAAAAACATAGGGGATTCCGAGCTTTTGTGTCACTTCGACATAGTGCTCGGCAATTTGCATAGCCAAATCGCGTGACTCGAGCACGTTCATGCCACCCATCAAAACAAAAGGGTTGTTGTTGGCAATATTAATGTTGGCGACTTTGATTACTTTCGTCATAGGATTAAGAATGCTATTTAGTTGGAATGTGTTTCACCCAGCGGCATTTCGGGTGAATGATGAAACGATTTAGCCGACATCGCCTGGGAAAAAAACCAAACCAGACTGACCAGCCCCCAGCTTAAACCGACCAAGACTCCGACATCCAGAATGCCACGCCAGGGTTGACTGAATTGTTGATAGATTAAAACCAAAACCAAAACACCAACAAGCAGTCCATAGGCCACAATGAGCCGCTTACGGGTGGTATGGAAATATCCCATACAAAATAGGGGCGCCAAAAGCACATGTAATAGTCGAGGATGATGGAGCAAATACCTGGCTCTGGCGGCAACCCTTGGCGCAAACGCCAATTGAAAGCCTCTATAACCCTCGCTATAAGCCATAAAAACTGAGTTTAAGGTTAATACTAACCAATGGTACCACTGCAGATCGACCACAAATGCATTCATTGCCATGTCGGAAAGCCGATACACCGCAAATATAATTAACAGGCAAACGCCCGTAATGCCCCAGGCTGCGCCCAGGCGCCCCGGCAGGTTTAAACTTTTACATCCAGTTGTCATTTGGTCATACATTAGCGAGCACACATGGGTCGATGTTTTTGGCTGTTAGGTAAAAATCAAGCAGAGATTATACAGTGACTATGACCATGCCTGATAGTGTCTTTGAAAGACTTTGCAATGATGTTCAATTTGTTATAACGGTCTTAGCTGCGGGTAGCTTTGAGCGCCTTCGAACAAAAATAAATAAACCACTGGATGAAATCACAGCGGCTCCGATCCAGGTCGTCAAAACCGGAATTTCACCCCAGAACAAATAGCCAACAATAGCGGCAAATATCATAGCCAGATACTCAAACGGTGCCAGAAAACTAGCCTTTGCATAACGAAACGAGATAGTCAGCAACCATTGTTGGCCCGCACACAGTACACCGAATACACAAAACAGTAGCCAGTCCTCGCTCCGAGGTAGAACCCAGCCTATGGATAAAATCCAAATAATACAGACCAAAACACCGCTACTATTGTAATAGAGCCCAATCGTAACGGACCTTTCAGTACGGCTTAAGCGTCGCAGCCAAATCGCCACCAATGCCCCAGTAATCGCCGAAGCAATACCAGCAGCTACGCCAATACTCAAGCCTGCGCCGTCTGGCTGAGTGCCCGGTTGAGCAATGAGTAGGACACCAATAAAGCCGACAAGAATAGCTAGCCAGCGGCGCACACCGATTGTCTCTTTGAGTAAAAATACAGATAACAAAGTGATAAAAATGGGTGCCGAATAAGCTAACGCAGTCGCATCGGCGATCGGGATTGCAGACACCGCAAAGAACATCAAAGACAGGCTAGTAATGCCACTCACAGTCCGAATCGCATGTGCGAAGGGCTGACTTGTCGAAAGTCCCGACAATCCTATAGTTGACAATAAAAGCAACCAGAAAAACAACGCCGCAAATGCGAATCGGAACAGCAGTATCTCACCTAACGGGTAATTATCAGACAAGGCTTTAACTGATGCACTGACCAATGACATCAATACTAAGTTTCCAATAAACGTCGCTATACCAAGTACGGGGTGGTCTTGTCGCTGTGTTAATGCGGATGTGGCGTTTGTCATTAGAACTTTAATCGTTTAATAGTAGGCGTCACTAATTAATCAGGCTAGTGAGCAGAAGCGGGCAAGCCTAGGGGAATCACTACTCATTGGCAAATCAATTGATAAGTCATACTATTAAGCTCTAGCGCATCCAAAAAAACTATCCTATTCCCCTTGGAGTTGAATCAATGCTTAAAATTAAAACAACCTGTATCGGCGCTTATCCAAAACCCGACTATGTACCCATTATCGACTGGTTTGATAAGAACGAGGGTGATCAAGACATGACTACGACTCGGGCTACTAAAAGTTATGAAGACCGCCTGGCTGAAGCAGGTGAAGACGCAGAAGCGCTGTTCGTTCGCGCTGCAAAAGAAGTCATTGCAGATCAAATTGAGTGCGGCATCGATATTCCAACCGATGGCGAAGTGCGTCGTGAAAATTATATCCACTATCACTGCCGGCATTTTGATGGCATCGAGTTTGATAATCTGACTCGTGTGCTCGCGCGTGATGGTGCCGCCTATATGGAGTTACCAACCATAATTGCCGGCATCAACGCAAAGCCAGGGCACTTTCTACCGCATGATTTCAAGGTCGCGCAAGCCAACTCAGAACATCCAGTCAAAATTACCATACCTGGCCCAATTACCATTGCAGACACAACGGCCAACCAACACTATGGTGACAAAAAAGCACTGTGCCAGGATCTTGCGAAAGCGATTAACTATGAAGTCCGCGCATTGTCCGATGCGGGCTGTCGTTATATCCAGATTGACGAGCCCTTGTTCGCCCGCAATCCCAATGACGCGCTGGCCTATGGCATCGAAAATCTCGAACGTTGCTTTCATGGTATAGGTAAACACACAACTGCTGTCATGCACATGTGTTGTGGATATCCGAATTTTCTTGATGATGAGGACTATCATAAAGCTGAGCGAAAAACCTATTTTGACCTGGCGGACAATCTAGATGACTCAATTATCCAGCAAATATCAATCGAAGACGCCCATCAACACAACGACTTAAAACTACTCGAACACTTTGCTAAAAGCACCATCATATTCGGCAGTTTCGCCGTCGCTAATAGCGAGGTAGAAAGCAGCGAAGAAATCCGCGAACGCCTACGAGCAGCCCTCAATCATATTGATATCGAACGGTTGATAGCGGCTCCAGATTGTGGGTTGGGGTTGCTTGGTAGAGAGCTTGCTATGCAGAAGTTGAAAAATATGTGTGAGGCGGCGAAGAATTTGTAATAGCGTAAGCCATTATTTCGAAATCGCTTTAGGGTATGCGCGTGAAAACTACGTAGGCCAGAAAAGCTTACCGCATCCTCGACAAATGCTCCTGCGTTGTTCTAATACAGTCCATCCATTGACATATGCTCTCGCCCCTTATCGGAACGCTGTATCGCTACATCCATGTAGGCAAAGCGAAGCGCCTTCCGGCAAACCTTCTTCCATCAAGCTTTCTATATTTCTTTTAGTCTGTTTGGTGGCATTAGCAAATTAGTCACGCCTGATGGCGCCTGTGGCTTATCAGACCTATGTTGCTTTCGCTCCTGACATGCCCATTGATCCTGGCGCATAAATTCCCCATGAACGGGCTGTTGCCGTTCGTGGGGAATTTACTTGGGGATCCTTGACTAGAGGCTAAGTGAACCTTAGCTCCAGGGGAATGGGCTGCTCGATACTGGGTGTAATTTACCGTC
>JBLILW010000185.1:0-5419 GCA_047638435.1 Urechidicola sp. | reverse complement strand
TCACAGCGTCAGGCATGATTCGCGATGTGGGTATTCTGATTTGTATCGCTTGGTTTGTTCTGACCTTTATTCGCAGCGCAGAAAAAGAATTTTCAACTAATTCTGATAATGTTGATGCACACACAGCTGAGGCAATTAGTAAATTATTACGCTTAACCGTCATCATTACCTCGGCTCTGGTCGTGTTACAAACACTAGGGTTTAGTATTTCAGGGGTGTTGGCGATGGGTGGCATTGGTGGCATTGCAATCGGCTTTGCGGCAAAAGACTTGCTGGCGAATTTTTTCGGCGGTTTAATTATATACTTGGATAGACCTTTCACTATTGGCGATTGGATACGCTCACCTGATCGAAACATTGAAGGCACGGTAGAACAAATAGGTTGGCGAGTTACCATGATTCGCAATTTCGAATCTCAGCCTATTTACGTGCCTAACTCGATCTTTACCAATATCGTCGTCGAAAATCCATCACGCATGGCGAATCGGCGTATCTACGAAACCATCGGTTTGAGGTATAGCGATCTGGACAGCATGGATAAGATTGTCAGTGAAGTAACGGCAATGTTAGTTGCGCATGAAGAAATTGACGCAAATAAAACCATGATCGTGAATTTCAATGCCTTCTCGGATAGTTCGGTTGATTTCTTTATCTATAGCTTTACGAAAACAACTCAGTGGGTAAAGTTTCATCAAATTAAGCAAGATGTTATGCTCAAAGTTGCTCAAATAATCGAGGCAAATAAAGCGCAGATTGCCTTCCCGACTTCATCACTGCATTTCGAAAGTCCCATCATCATCGAGCAAGCTGATAATTAATGTCATACCTGACTAAAAGACACGACTAATAGCATCAATGATATGAATCTGGAAGAAGCACTATCCATCCACCAAGAGGCGGAACTACTGTTTGATCAATCATCAGTTGAAGTGGCTATAGCCGATCTGGCATCGACTGTCGAAAACCAATGCAAAGATGATTTTCCGTTAGTGTTATGTGTCATGAATGGCGGCCTGTACCTGACGGGCCAGTTGTTACGGCACTGGGACTTTCCGCTAACGGTCGATTATGTGCACGCAACAAGATATAGGTTAGCAACGTTAGGCAAGGATGTTTTGTGGAAGGCTTACCCTCAGAATGAAATAAAGGATCGCAACATTATTATCGTTGACGATATCTTTGATCAGGGATATACATTGGAGGAAATTAAATCATATTGCAGCAAGCAGGGGGCTAACTCTATCACCAGTGTATTTTTAATCCGTAAAACACACGAACGCAAGAAAGCCGATATCGAACCTGGTTATGTGGGTCTCGAATGCGGAGATCGCTATGTTTATGGTGCCGGCATGGATTTGAATAGCCACTTTCGAAACCTGTCGAGTATCTATTTCGTTGAAGAAAAAACCCTTGTACAAAAAGGACAGTCTTAATGTCACCGTTGTACGCAGTAATCGGTGGTAGTGGCCTCTATAACCTAGGCGATGACTTTGTCGAAGACAGTAAAAGTTTCGTAGAAACGCCTTATGGTCCTACCTCAGCCGAAATTATTAGAGGTGTCTGGCAAAATCAACCGGTCGTATTTTTGGCGCGACACGGTGAGTCACATCGCATACCGCCACATCAGATTAATTACAGAGCCAACCTTTACGCCTTAAAACAGCAAGGGGTCACGCACGTAATCGCAGTGAATGCTGTGGGTGGCGTATCGCCCAATTTCGCGCCAAAGACTATTGCACTGCCCGATCAAATTATCGACTATAGCTGGGGTAGGGCGCATACCTTTTGCGATGTAGCTTTTCCGGATGTGGAAAGCAATGCGGTCCATCATATCGATTTTACCTATCCCTATAGCGCGCCTTTACGAGCCATGATTGTCGAGTCTGCTAATGAAGGCAACATTCAATTTCAAGCATCGGGTGTCTACGGTTGTACCAATGGACCCCGTTTAGAAACCAAGGCTGAAATCGTTAAGATGTCTCGGGATGGTTGTGACATGATTGGCATGACCGGGATGCCAGAAGCGGCGCTGGCCCGTGAGCTTGAAATTGAATATGCTTCGATAGCACTAGTAGTCAACTGGTGTGCAGGCGTTGATAAGTTAGGGAATCTTGAGTCAGGGAGCAATGGGCAAGAAGATGGCGGCTCGAAAATTACAATGGACGCAATAATGCAAGTATTGGAGCAGGGATTAGAGCCAGTAAAGCAGCTTATCCTATCAATTTTAAAAAGAGGGAATCAATGAATTACTGTAGTCAATGTGGTGAGAAGGTGGTTTTAATCATTCCACCTGAAGATAATCGTGAACGGTTCGTTTGCAATGCCTGTGGTGTGATCCACTATCAAAACCCGAACAATGTCGCGGGTGCTATCTTAACCTGGCAGGGTAAGGTTCTGTTGTGTAAACGTGCAATTGAACCGCAATATGGTAAGTGGACTTTACCCGCTGGATTTATGGAAAATAAAGAAACCGTTCATCAGGCTGCAGCTCGAGAATCCATCGAAGAAGCCAATGCAAACTGCGGGCATTTGAGTTTGTTTGGTGTGTTTAGCATGCCGTATATTTCGCAGGTGCATTTAATGTTTAGTGGCGTACTGTTAGACGACAATGTGTCGCCTGGCATCGAAAGTCTGGAGGTGGGTTTGTTTACCGAAAAGCAAATTCCCTGGGATGAACTGGCTTTTCCGGTGATTGGCCATAGCTTGAAATTATTTTATAAGCATGGTTTGGAGTCTGGCGTCGTGCATCAAGCCAGTTTCAGTCGCACAGCTGACAATCAAGTTCAGGTTTGCTCGGAAGTATAGTCGACAGCAAATACCGATTGAGGCTCTTTGATACCTTTCATGTTGTGCAATCCTAATGAAATAGTATGGCAATCAATTTGATCAGAAAAATCTTTTGAAACCAATACATCCTGACCCAATTTTTTAGTCAGGGACTCTAGTCGAGCGGTTCGATTAACCGCTGGGCCCATCACAGTAAAATCAAGACGATCAGGCGCCCCGACGTTACCATAGACTACTTCACCAACATTTAGGCCAACACCAAATTCTATTAATGGCTGTGACCTGCGTTTGCGAAAATGATTGATAACTGCGAGAGTCGCACGAGCGTCTTTTACCGCTTCTAGTGCCGAATTGCAGGCTGATTTTTTCGATACTTCCGAACTGATCGGAAAAACGATGAGCATGGCATCCCCTATAAACCTTAATATTTCACCACCGCGTACGCTGACAGCAGTGGAAACAGATTCGAAATATTCATTCAGCATAGTAAACACTTCTTCGGCTGGTAGCGTTTCAGTAAGATGAGTGAAGTTTCGCAAATCGCTAAACCATAACGCCGCATTAATGGTGTCCGCATCACCACGTCTGATCATCCCGGAGAGCACTTTTTCACCAGTCCGTTTGCCTACGTAGGTCGTCATCAGTGACCTCGACAAAAAGCGCAGTGAGAAAACTTCAAGGCTGGGTGCAAAGAAGTCACGTAAACGCTTTAAATTTTTTATATCGCAGGGTGAAAAGCCATCAAGCGCTTTGGTGGCGACGATAAATGCGCTGCCAAGACCGCTACTAAAAGTGATCGGCATAGCGTAATAATCAGTAAAATTAGCTTCTGCTAACTCGGTATAAGCTCGATGGGCGTTTTCCGGTAATTCGCATAACGATTGGCGAACACTACGTTTTGTTTCTAATAGTTGTTGGAATGGGCTCCCGATATAACGATCCGTGTTTTCGATGTCGTGCTGCGCTACATACGGAATGGCTTTGTTGGTGTTTTTCCACCAGGTGGCTGATGTCGCTCTAACTAACGGGTTCAACGTTGGTAAGATAATGGTGAGACGGTCGATTGGGGCGCCTGCCTGCAGGATTTTTTCTGACAAGGCTTGGACAAACTTCGTTTGATCATCCTCCAGGCGGCCCAGCTTGAATAGCCACTCGATAATTGGATCAAGTGACCAGGTATTCTCATCACAACTAGGGGTAAATTTTGATTCTTGCTTCATGCTATTTTGATAACTACCAAATTCTCGAAACGTGGTTTAGATGCTATTCAGCACCGCGCTTATCTATATTGGGTGTGAACAAAAAATATCAATGCCGCCTTAAAACGCAAAAGCTTTGATTTCTACGCCAAAATAACGTTTTAAATTTTTTAATCGGGAACATATGACATTAATTGAGGTCTTTTTTTTATTCATTTTTTTAAATGGGCGTTTCTTCAATAGGGCTTTCATGTTCAATACCGTCGATCAATTTGGTTTAGTTTCAATTCTATTGCATTGGCTAATGGGTATTGCTGTGATCGGTTTATTTGGATTAGGCTGGTATATGGTTGATTTGACCTACTATGATTCGCTTTATAACACATTGCCATTTATGCATAAGAGCATTGGTATTGTATTTGGCCTATTACTCATTCTCCGGTTAGTTTGGAAAGTGATCAATGTTACGCCAGAGCCTGGAAATAGTCTCTCACCACTCGAAAGACTGGCTGCTAAAACTGTACATCTAGGATTTTATGGTTTGATGGTTTTGATTGTGATTAGCGGTTACCTCATATCTACAGCGGATAATTCGAGCATTAGTGTGTTCGATATTTTTGTGGTCCCAGCAACGATTACGAGCATTCCAGAGCAAGAGGATATTGCTGGGCTAGTTCATGAGTACCTTAGTTATAGCATTATTGGATTGACTTTTTTACACGCTGCAGCATCACTAAAGCACCACTTTATTGACAAAGATAATACCTTACGAAAAATGTTGGGTATTCATTAAGCACTCTCAACCAACACACAAAGGAGAAAAAAGTGAAATCTAAAATATTACTAGGCACGACATTGGCAATCAGTCTTCTGGTTTCGGCACAAACAATGGCTGCCGATTATGTTATCGATGTAAAGGGGCAGCATGCTTCTGTCAACTTCAAGGCGAACCACCTTGGATACTCGTACATCATTGGACGTTTTAATGAGTTTTCAGGCGAATTCAATCACGATCCAGCAAAACCAGATGACTCTGGCGTCAACGTCACTATTCAAGCAAAAAGTCTTGATACGAATCATGCCGAACGAGATAAGCACCTACGCAGCACTGACTTCTTTGAAGTGAATAAATACCCAGTTATAGTATTTGAAAGCACATCGTTTAAAAATGGCAAACTAACCGGTAATTTGTCGATGCACGGTATTACTAAACCTGTGACACTGGATGTGACACATATTGGTGAGGGTGATGATCCATGGGGTGGTTACCGTAGTGGTTTCGAAGCCGAAGTTAATTTGAAAGCCGCTGATTTTGGCTTGCCTGGTTGGGTTGGAGATGTTGCCGTGACTTTACAAGTTGAAGGTGTTCGTCAATTAAAATAAAGAAAAAACATGACGATATAAATAGGAGAGTGTTTCCACGAAGCACCCTC
>JBLILW010000184.1:0-5458 GCA_047638435.1 Urechidicola sp. | reverse complement strand
AATAGTTCTTTCACATTACTTTCGGCCTGTTGAAAGGTTTCTTCTTGCTCAAATAGTAAATAGTTTTTTTCTTCCATAATGGTTGCTAATGCCATTCTCTCAACACCTGTCGCATACTCAACTGCTTTAGCATTATTGTCAGTGATATCAAATAACGCATCTGATATATCACCTATATACACTTTCGATAACCAACCAAATATGACTGTAATTAGAACCAGTAACATCGCGCCTGTCAGTATTTTAACTTTTACACCAAAATCATTTATATTCATATTTTCTCTCCGTATGATTGCAATAACGAATATTTGTTCTTTCTAAAAACTACTTTATACTGTCGCTTTTTTACACCAAAGATATGTCTGGCTGCTTAAATTGCATTGCAGCCATATTATTCAATCGGTGGTGGATTAAGTTCATCGACGATATTCGTTACGCTAGATAACTCGTTAACCGACAGAACATTATTTACATCCAGTAAAATCATCAACTTATCATCGATTTTACCCATTCCCTGAATAAAATCAGTGCGTATTTTTGCACCAAATGTGGGTGCTGCTGCTATATCAGAAGAGGCTAGTTCGATGACCTCATTAACGATATCAACAACCATACCTACCTCGACGCCATCACCTTCTGTGCCTTCAATATTAATAATAACGATACTGGTACGTTTACCGATCTCCTTAGCTTGATGTCCAAAACGCCTAGCAAGATTGACGACTGGCACAACATTACCCCGTAGGTTAATCACTCCAGATATAAAATCTGGCATGAGTGGCACTACCGTTAAATCGTCGTATTCTATAATTTCTCGTATATCCAGGATGCCAACGCCATACGTTTCATCGTTGAGCACAAACGTCAGAAATTGCTGAACATTGCCCACACTGTCGTTTTCATTTGATATTCCCTTACTGGCTGACTGTGACATAACACTTTCCTCAAAATCGTTTGAATTGTTTTAAGTCAATGGCAGCCGCTGTATCAACAGGTTGAAGATTATCGGCAGAATGATGCTTTTTAGAAACGTTAACAGTTGAAGATGCCACGCCGGTTTCTTCATCAGGAGTGACATGAGAGGTATTACTTTGAAGTTTGAAAAAACCAATCATTTCTATCAATGATTGTGACTGTTCGCGCATTTCCTCGGCAGTGGCGGCTAGTTCCTCAGAACCAGCGGCATTTTGTTGTGTCACTTGATCAAGTTGTTGCATGGCGCTAGTAATCTGGCCGACACCACTTGCCTGTTCTTCTGAGGCAGCAGAAATTTCCTGAACCAGTTCAGCCGTACGTGCAATATCGGGAACCATTTTTTCCAATAGTCCACCCGCTTCCTCGGCAACCTTAACGCTGCTTCCCGTCAGTTCGCTAATTTCAGAAGCCGCGACCTGGCTTCGCTCAGCAAGCTTACGTACTTCAGCGGCAACGACCGCAAATCCTTTACCGTGTTCACCGGCACGCGCCGCTTCTATCGCAGCGTTAAGTGCCAACATATTGGTCTGATAAGCTATATCTTCAATAATAGTGATCTTTCCAGCGATATCTTTCATAGCTTGAACGGTTGCAGAGACAGACTTGCCCCCCTCTTTGGCAGAATTTGAAGACGCTGTTGCAATACCATCGGTCACACGCGCATTTTCACTATTTTGATTAATCGAAGCACCCATTTCTTCGATGGATGCACTGGTTTCTTCAACGCTGGCTGCCTGCTCACTAGCGCCCTGACTGAGACTTTGTGCGGTGCTACTCACCTGCTGAGATGCGGCCGACAACGCAACGGAACTTACATTAACCTCCGTTATAACCGAGACCAACTTATTGCGCATTGTAATCATCGCGGCTAGCACACCCACCACTTTACCCTTGCCATGTACGAGATCAGACTCTAGATCGCCTGCCGCAATCTTTTCAGCAATCTCAAGAATAACCGGTGGTTCTGCACCAAGTTGTTGCATAATCACACGGATTATCCATACAGCTGTACCAAGACCAACCAGCAAACCTATTCCTAATATTGTGAATAATAGGTTACGCCCTGCTTCATAGTTCTCGGTGCTGACCCGCTTATCCTCCGCAAGCCCTTTTTCGTTATCAGCGACGACCGATGCAATCAACTCTATGGCCTTATCGGAAAATCTACGTCCTTCGTTAGTAGACAGTTGAAATGCCTTGCTATTACCATTTTCATAGCTGGTTTCAACTATTTTAGTATTGGCGTCAATAAAATCTTCCCAAGCGGCACTAAACTTATCGAGATCAACCTTACTTTCAACATTAGAAGTTTTACGCAGTTCCGTGATTCGGGTTTGTATCTGCTGCTTTAAAACGTCCATAGACTTCACATAAATATCCATGTCAGCTTCGGTAGTCTCCAAAATCAAACTTTTCTGATCTCGGTGCATGCTTAACAAGTCCTGAATGATACGCGCAGCCAATAACGTGCGATTAGCGGCATTGGTAGCTTCTAAACTGGCGATGGTGTTTACATCGTCGTTTTTTACAACAATGACCGTCATAATTTTTTCAGCTGTATCGGTAAATTCACGTCCCTCATTACTGGCTAATGCAAAAGCTTTATCATTTTCTTTATTACGGGCGTATTGTCTAATTTGATCGTTAACTTCAAGGTATTTCTCCCAAATTTCAGCAAACTGGTCAAGCTTAACCTTGCCGTCTGCATCTGCGAGCTCACGTAAAGCCTCACGTTTTACCAACATCTCCTTACGTGCTGATGCGGTGACATCCGCATAGCCATCCATATCTTTAGTTGATTTAGCGAGAATAATATTTTTTTCAGCTCGAGAAATTGTCAGCATATCCTGTTTAATCTGTGCTCCTAACAAGACACGGCTAGCGGCATTGTCGGCCTCTATGTTGGCTTGTTCAGATCCCACATCATTACGATCAGCAATAGACCTCATTGATGTTTCCGCTCTTAGATAAGATTTAGCCCCTTCATTAGTCGACATAGTTTGTGCCACGCGGTTCGAGTTCAAGGCAGCAAATGTTCTAACCTGCTTATTAACGGCCAAATAGGAATCCCAAGTGCTGTCAAACTGATCAAGCTTTAACTTTTCGTCACCCTCTACAAGTGCTTTTAACGCCGATATCCGTACCTCCATTTCTGCCCGCCTAACCCTAAGAGGGACTTCAATTGCTTCCATATCCTCAATAGTACGTGCAAGAATAATATTTTTCTCAGCTCGAGAGATAGCAATGGCATCTTGATTAATGCGAGCGCCTAACTTAATTTTTTCCGCGGATACATCTACTATTGTGTCAATACGAACGTTCATCCCCGCCATTTTATCGAGTGATATAACCGCCATAAGAATCATTAAAGCGATCAATATACCAAAACCTCCAATCAAACGAGCCTTCATTGTAAGTTTCATATCTTGCTCCTTTCTTTAAAGAAATAACTACACTTTTGTTTGACAGAACAGTCTGATTTTATGGGGTCTAACGAATGGACTAAATGCTGACAATAGACAGTTAGCTACCGCTTAATTCGGCTCCCATTTCGTCACGAACAACCCTATATTTTTGGCCTCTACATTTAAGGTTTAACAACTTTTTAAAAATTCATATTTCGCTTACTTTGTTGCATTTAACATTCATCAATTTTTTTTGATTTTAAACAACTCTGCCAAACAAAGCGGGGACATCTATAATCATGGCGACCTCACCGCTGCCCAAAATGGTCGCCCCGCTGATACCTTTTAAATTTTGAAAAATTTTCCCAAGGGGCTTAATAACTGTTTGATGCTCTCCGAGTAATTCATCAACCACCAGACCGGCTTTTTGACCGGCATACTGCACCACCACTATATTTTCCCTCTTCCCTTTTCTATCTATGTCGCTATCCGAACCATAGCCCTCGTTAAAGACTTCAGAGAGATGCAGATATGGCATAACTTCCCCACGTAAATCGACATATTCTCCTTTTTTTGGCTCTTGCTCATCTAACTCAATACATTCCTCGACTAAATCGAGCGGGATCACATAAGATGCGTTACCGACCTGTACCTGAAAACCTTCAATGATTGCCAGTGTTAGGGGTAATCGAATCGTGAAGCCTGTGCCAACACCTAATTCGCTATTAACCGAAATTTGTCCGCGCAGCGCTTCAATGTTTTTGTTGACGACATCCATACCGACACCGCGGCCCGATATATTGGTGACTTCTTTAGCAGTAGAAAATCCAGGTGCGAAGATCAAACGGTGAATTTCTGGTGGGGTTAATTGTTGTTTGGCGGTAATCAATCCATTTTCAATCGCTTTGGCGATTAAAATATCAGGGTTTAAGCCAGCACCGTCGTCGCTTATCTCGATCACAATACTCCCCGAGTCGTGATAAGCTTCGAGCTTTATAACGGCGGTTTCTGATTTGCCAGCGGCGGTTCTTACATTAGGTGTTTCTATGCCATGATCCATAGAGTTTCTGATTAAATGCATAAGTGGATCACTTATTTTCTCCACTACCATTTTGTCTAACTCCGTATCACCACCAAAAATTTGCAAATCGACTTTTTTGCCCAATTCTTTACTGATATCACGCACAACCCGTTTAAACCGATTAAATGTATCCCCTATTTGAACCATACGCAGACTAAGTGTAACGTCTCTTATTTCTTCAACTAGCCGAGTCAAATTCTCTGCAGTTTCTAATAACTCGGCTTGTTCAGTTTGTTTCGCTTTCAATTCGGTGTGCGCACTTGATATGACGAGTTCACCTACCAAATTAATGAGGTCACCCAGTTTCTCAGCATTTACGCGCACAGATTGTTGATCAGCATTTTTATTTTCTTTGGTTTTTTCCTGCTTTTTGAGTGCTGCATCAATGGTGGTTATATCTGTCATACTTTTTTCGACCAAAACATCACCGAGTAACGGCTTGCTCTGTATAATGACCGATTCATTGTTATCGTTTTCTATTGTTTCTATAACGGTATGTGCATTCTGGTATTCAAGTGCTTCTAGCAGTTCGTCTTTAGTTAACGCACCAGATGCAACCAGAATCCCACCGATTGCCATATTTTCTTCTGGCAATGTATCAATGAGTGAGATGTAACCACTTAACTTACTGCGAGGCGGCAAGATATGAAGCTGACAATCTTCTTTTACAAATTCGAATACCTCAGCAATTGATTCTTTTGACCCATTAGAATCTAGGTTTATCTCGAACCCAAGATAACTTTCCTCTGGATTAATATCGTCAAGTAAAGGTAGGTCTGTCAGCAAGGTAGTCATGCTGATATAGTGACCAATTTGGTTTAAATATCGAAGAAATGATAATGGGTCCATACCATCTGCAAGTACGTTTCGGTTGAATCGAACAGAAATATGCCAATAATCATTAACGACCCTCTCGGATTCGGCAGATTCTAGTTCCGTTTCAATATCGGTGAGCGTTTTAGGCACAGTCCCTGATGTCAATCCAGAGGATGTAATG
>JBLILW010000183.1:0-5471 GCA_047638435.1 Urechidicola sp. | reverse complement strand
TCGTGTCGAGGAACAAATGATCAGATAACAGAAAGCTTCCATAGACGAACAAACTATTCCCATCGGATTTGCTCAAACTGCCACTATTACCAACAACCGTCCGATCATTGGCTATCCCCATTCCAAAACCTAATATTATTTTTTCGCCAAATGGGCGATCAACACCAATACTCAAACCATCGGTATTAAAACGAAGTTGGTTGTTTCCATTGGTATTAGTGGCTTTGTTTGTACCAAAATTAATATTTCCTTCAGCCCAGATACCAAGACTCGAACTACCGAGAGAAGCTGGGTTATTACTCAGTGATAGTGCGAGAGATTCCGAACTTAATGTCCTGATTAATTGATCGACAAATGTAGTCTTGATCTGGTTTTGATCGATCTGCTTGAGTGGTCTAGGTATGACCTCGTTATCTGACAGTTTTAAGGTTCCGACTGCCTCGATAGACACCAGATTATCAAGGTTTGAACTCTGAGCAGAAGACGAATTAAAACTTCGGTGCAAAGACTCCATTCGAGAATGAACGTTAGTTATTTGCGCTTGGGAAAAGCGCTTAGCAGTTTCTGCCTGTGATGTCAGTAATCCAATTACCTGTTGATCATTGTTTGGGTCAGCTTCTCCACCGACGAGGTTAACAGTTCTTCCTGAAATACATCCAGAACAAGGCTGGTTCAAATTAACATTGAGAGTTGCCGTTTTGGCGCCTGAGCTCGTTGGATTAAAAGACACTTCAATAGTACAGCTTGTACCATTATGTTTTGGGCCATTTGCTACAGAACAAGTAGTGTCGCCGCTAATAGTAAAGTTACTGAGATTAGTTCCCGTGATTGTTGGTGTTTGAAGCTCCGCCTCAGATGTACTGCCATTAGGGCCACGAACTGCTGCTACATAGATAGTTTTTGTCGCGCTGATGCTACCGATAGCCACAATACCAAAAGCTAATGTTGGAGTTTTTTCAGCACCTTCGTTATGATGGGCATGTAAGGCATCCGACTCGGTAAGGCCAACACCAATACACTGAACATCACCACCACATTCCGCAAACGCGGGAAGTGAGTAAAATAACCCGAGTGACAATAAAACAAAGAAAAATTGGATACTGCTGATATTACGTAATTTAATTCGGATCATATATCGCTCTGCAAAATTTATTTAATCTAGAATCTAGATTTCCATTATTATATATTCACAATTCTTTAAACATAGAGTGTTTTTCTAAAATGCTGACCCTATATTTAAATTCTATGTCGATGTCGATTTGACCCTAACAATATACTCTTTTTCGAGCGTCGAGTGAATTATTTACTCGAGCCATTATCAATCGATATTTATGAAGAGCACCACTCATCCATGATGTTGAAGTCGACAGGCACAGGATGCCTCGATTGGCACATCGGCACGCGCTTTTGCCAAGTTAAGCCGAGCTCGCATATGCTTGGCCTGTACTAGATCACCTTCACGTTCAAGGCATTCAACCAGGCCATGTAAGCTCCACAGATTATCCATGTGTTGCGAAGTGCTGACCAGTGTGTCGGATAGACCGAGATCATCGAGATAAATCTGCTTTGCTTTTTCAACATGGCCTTGTTCTAGCAGCAGTGCCCCTAGAGCGTGTCGAGCCGGTTGCATCCATCCCCAGGGTTCATCGTATTTAAGGTTATCATCAAGCTGTACTGCTTGGCGCAGGTGGTCGTAGGCTACTTCGTAATTTTGTTTGCGATATTCAATTTCACCCAGCATCATTTGCTCTGCGATTTTTAAGACATCAAGGCAGCTATTGTTAAAAATGTATCTACTCTCAGGTACCCGAGAAACTGCTTGATAAAACAATAGACTTTGCTCAACCGCGGCGGGGACATTTCCGAGTGCAGCATGGGCTATTGTTTTTGCATAGTGCCAAACTGCGGTGGTCATTCGATACAAATCAGCATCATTTGGCAGTGCTTCATTGATGATTTCTTGCCATTTACCAAAGCGTATAAAAATATGAGCTTTCATACCAATGTAGCCCTCCATCCAGTCAGCCATGGCTGGACTTTCGATTCGCAGTAACGCCTCGGGTGTAGTTGCTATTAGTTCTTCTGCAGCTTCCATTGCCGAATTGTACTGACCCAGAAATAGGGACGCGTAAATTTTGAGGTGGAAATTATGAATGCGTGACAAGGTATGGAAGTTCATCGCACCTTCATTTGCGAGATAAACTCTGTCGGCCTCAATTGCTCGATCGTTGGAAACGACTGCTTCATAATAATGACCACAGCGTACGTCGATGTGTGATGGCATATGGCAGAGATGCCCAGAACTTGGAACTAATTGTCGCAACTTATCGCAGGCACGTAGCGCTTTTTCAGGAAATGGAGACATCTCCATAACGTGAATGTACATGTGTAACACGCCAGGGTGCGATTCACCACCCACAGACTCGGCTCTTTTCATGGCTGTTTCAAGTACTTTAATAGCTTCCAGGGTTGACGCTGTTTCAGCCGGTTTACCACTGCGCAAGTCCCACAAAGCCCAAGGCGTGCGAGTCATTAATGCTTCTGCAAACAAGGCACAGACATCGTCATCTTTAGGAAAAGCAGCGTAAACCAGCCGCATTTCAGCTGCATAGTCATCATCCCATTGATGATACTCGGCTTCACTGACTGGCGTCGGTGACTGATAGCGTGCTTGCAAAGCTTTAATTAGCATTGCTTCAAGCTGGGTAATGTGAGCAGTCTTTTGTGCTGCAGCGCGTGAACTTTGGTAAGTGAGCTGGAGCTTCTGTGCCAGTTCATCCTTTTGCATTCGATGCCAAGGTTTGTTGTAGTAAATACCTGAAGAATAGGCCAGTCCCCACCATGCCATAGCACAATTATCATCTAGTTTGATTGCTTCACGAAAACAACCTCCTGCCATTTCTAGATCGAAGGCATAAATCCAGATTAAGCCTTCGTTAAAAGAGTCTAATGCGGCCTGATTGTTGTTGGTAACAAAGCGGTTGTATGAACCTAAATTGTATTTTTTGGGAGACTCAGTTTGAAGATGATTTAGAGTTGTTGACATGTTTTTACTCAGCAACCCTAGGCGTTGCTATTAGATTCTTGCGTTATGTTAATGGCCTAAAAGCTGACTGAGAAACAATTTTGAACGGTCGGTTGAGGGATTGTTGAAAAAAGTTTCAGGCTCAGCTACTTCGACGATTTCACCTTCGTCCATAAACACAATACGATCGGCCACTTTGCGCGCAAAACCCATCTCGTGGGTAACACAGATCATTGTCATGCCTTCTTCTGCGAGCTCGATCATTATATCAAGCACACCAGCGATCATCTCGGGGTCAAGTGCAGAAGTTGGTTCATCAAAAAGCATAATTTTGGGTTTCAGGCAGAGGGCTCTTGCAATGGCCACCCGTTGTTGTTGTCCCCCCGATAGTTGCGGTGGATATTTATCGGCTTGCTCGGCAATATGAACGCGTTCTAAAAAGTGCATTGCAGTTTCAGTTGCTTCCGCTTTTGATATACCTTTATTGCGTATTGGCCCAATGGTTAGATTATCGACTACTGACAGGTGAGGGAATAGGTTAAAGCTTTGGAAAACCATACCGACGTCACGTCTAACTTCTTCAATGTTTTTCATGCCAGGTTTAACTTCACGACCATCAACCATAATGGTGCCGACTTGATGTTCTTCGAGTTGATTAATGCAGCGAATCATGGTGGATTTACCCGAACCCGAGGGTCCACAAACGACTACTTTTTCACCTGATGCGACTGTCAGGTTAATGTCGTATAAAGCACTAAAGTCTCCGTACCATTTAGACAGTCCAGCAATTTCTACGAGTGGGGTGTCAGTTTTATTTTCAGACATGGGTTAATCTCGTTTATCGTTGGCTACGTTTAGCGCGTCTTTCTAGGTGCGCAAATAACAGGGCGAAACTGTAACAAATTACAAAGTACATAAATCCGACCAAAATCCAAGTTTCAAATACACGTGTTGTGGTAGCTGCCACTTCAGTTGCTACAAAGGTGAGTTCTTGAATAGAGATTAACGAAATGATGGCCGAATCTTTAATTAAAGTTATAAATTGTCCCGCCAACGGCGGAAGAATTTTGCGTACTGCCTGTGGAATGACTATGTCGCGTAGCACATTAAATGGTGATAGCCCGATAGCACGAGCAGCTTCCCATTGTCCTTTTTCAGTCGATTGAATACCTGCTCGAACGATTTCAGTAATGTAAGCGCCTTCGAATAGCGCCAGACAAATCATGCCTGCAAGAAAATTTGAAAATAATTGTGGGTCACCGAACATAAAATGAAATATAGCGCTTGATGCAAATGCACCTTCACTATCAATATCTTCAATTCCGAGGGCGGGGAAAATTTGACTTGAAACAAAAAAATAAAATATGAAAATGAACACAACTGGAGGCATATTTCGAATTAATTCAACATAAGTGCGACTGATGATACGCAGTGTTAAATTCTTACAGGTACGCCAATAACCCATAATAATGCCGAAAACAGTCGCAAGGACAGTCGCCCAAAGTGCTAGCCGTAATGTTGTCCATAACCCTTGTAACAATAGATTTGAAGCCCAAGACTGTGTCTCTTCGTCAAATTTAACCAGGAAACCAAGCACGTTCGACCAGTTCCAGTGGTAGACCAATACGTCATTGACTCGGTAGACGGCATAAAAAATAAACAGCGCCACTGCACCATAAAGCAAACAGTCAACAAGAGTCAGTCGTTTTTTTATTCTTAATGATGGCGGTGTATTTCTGTTCATAAGTTTTTTTGACAGTTATTCACTCAGAATAAAGGGCTGGTTACGAATCAATCGTTCCCGGCCCTTTATGTACTAATTAACTGTCAAAACTTTACTTTGGCGCGACCATATCTTTCCATGCAGATTGATCCTGAAACCAATAAGCGTGAGTTTCGTCGAGCCAACCATTACTGGTATTAATTGTAATCCAGTTGCTGAAAAAGTTGAGTGCATCATGATCGCCTTTACGTAATGCAAATGCTTCGTCACCACGGGTTAGGTTCTGGCTACCAAAAGGCAGAAATACTTTACCTGGATGTGCTTCAGACCAAAACCGTGGCTTGGGTGCACTTGAAATCATGCCGTGGGCATTTCCGTTAACAACTTCTTGAAATGCCTGAGCATCATCATCAAAACGGAGCACAGTTGCTTTTGGGAAGAGTTTTTGCGCCGCTTTACAAGGTGTTGCACCACGACGACAAGCAATAGTGACGCTTGATTTATTAAAATCATCCATTGAGTTGAAGCCATTTGCCAACTGCATGCTGGCCGCCATTTGTTGACCTGAATGGGCGTAGGGCTCAGTAAAGTTCACTGTCAGGTTGCGTTGCGGTGTGATTGACATTCCGCCGATGATTAGGTCGAATTTCTTTGCGATAAGCGCAGGGATAATTCCACTCCAGGCTGTCGGTACAAATTGAACCTTGACGCCCATGTCTTCAG
>JBLILW010000182.1:0-5478 GCA_047638435.1 Urechidicola sp. | reverse complement strand
CTGATCGGTTAAACCGTCTCGTGCATCGATGACAAGAACAACAACTTGAGCTTTTTCGATTGCTTCCAATGCTTTGATAGCGCTAAATTTTTCTACTTTTTCATGCACTTTGCCACGTTTTCGAACGCCGGCAGTATCGATTAAAGTGTAATGTTTGCCATGGCGCTCAAAGGGTACTGATATGGTGTCGCGTGTAGTACCTGGTTGGTCAAAAGCAACCACTCGCTCTTCACCAGCCAGACGATTGATCAGAGTCGATTTGCCTACATTAGGCCGTCCGATTACGGCTATGGTAGGGCCATCTGGCTCTACTACACCCGTTAAGTCGTCTGAATAGGCTGATAGAATTTGATCCAATAAAGGATTAATGCCTTTTCGATGCGCGGCAGATGTCAAGTACACACGATCAAAACCTAGTGCGTAAAATTCGGCTTCAGCCTGATCAGGATTGATGCCATCAACTTTATTAACCACAACACGGCATGGCTTTCCCGACTTTCGGACAAGTTCAGCGATGAATCTGTCGCCCGTAATTAAGCCATCCTGAGCGTCAACCATAAAAATTACTTCATCAGCTTCTTCGAGCGCAAGCAATGTTTGCTTTGCCATCAAGTCATCGAGATCTTGTTTTTGACCGCTTAAGCCACCGGTGTCAACGACAATAAATTTTTTGCCCTCTCGAAGGCCAACACCGTATTGACGATCCCTTGTCAGGCCGGGTTCATTCGCGACTATGGCATCACGACTACGAGTCAACACATTGAACATGGTTGACTTACCAACATTGGGTCTACCAATGAGTGCGAGTACAGGAATCATTATTTGATCACTTCGAAAGAACTGAGTATACCGTCGCTATCCATTGCGAAAATTTTGTTATCCCATTGAAACGGCGTCGAGTAGTGACGCTTATAACTCGGACGAAAGCGCCCTATCAATGAACCATCTGACTGCTTAAACCAGTGAACATGACCATAAAGATCACCCACTATAATTTTATCTTCAAACAATAGAGGTGCTGATATTTGGCGAGCATTTAATACATCCTGCTTCCATAATGCGCTGCCAGTTCGTCGGTCGATTGACCAAAGATGACTTGTATCGCTGCTGGTATATATGGCATTATCGTCAATTGTCATCGCATTGAAACTTGAAAACTTACGCGACCATAACTCTTCACCATCGATTGCCTGTATCGCCGCTAGCCGACCCTGGTAAGAGCTAACATAGATAACACCATTGCTGAGTATGAATTGTCCATCAACATCTACCAGTCTTTCGATTTCTGAGCGACCTTTCGGCTGACTCACTGCAATTTCCCAAACAACCTGTCCATTTGCTTGATCGAATGCTGCGAGTTTGCCGTCGTCAAATCCTGCTATTACTAATTCATTATATAAAATGGGGGCACTATTGCCAGTCAGTGATAAAGCTGGCACTAGATGCGACACCGTCCATTTAATACTGCCATCGGATTTAGAAATCGATGATAATCGTCCATCTACTGTACGAATAAAAAGACTATCTGCGTTGATAACGGGGGTTGATCGAATTTCACCTTTCAGTCTTGCTGACCAACGTAGTTTGAGATTATGACCTGTTCGATCATAGATATTTAATTCACCATTACGAGAGCTGGCGACGATGATTTTATCATTCCCTATCAAGCCTGTGATCGATTCAATACCTGTCTCAAAGTCCCATTTCAGCTTGCCACTCTTGGCATCGATATTTTTTATTAAACCGTCGATATCAACCGTGAAAATCTCGTCGCCTACCAGCAGTGGTTGTCGATTATATGAACCAGCACTGATGCCCGCTCCAGTTTTTATGGACCAAAGTTGATCGAATCTAAGACCGTTATTAATATCAGTTAAAGGTGCTGGAGGCTCACTATTATCTGGTGAACCACAAGCAACCAACAAAAGAACCAGACTGGATCCCAGCAGGGCTCTAACCAAAAAAGCAGGTGAAAAATTCAACTTCATTTATCCAGTGCTTCCCATTCCCAGGTCATCCAGTTTTTGTTGCAAAAACTTGGTGTTGGCAGGCCCTGGCAGGCTTTGCTGGGCTTTACGGTAAGCATCGGCAGCTTCAGCCGTATTGCCCTGACTGGCGTAGAGATCACCTTTTAATTCTTCGACACTGGCCATAAACTGTTCGGGAAAATCAATTGATAAGGTTTTTAGCCCCAGGTCAAATTTAGCCATTTGCAACTGTACCGTTGCAAGGCGCTGCCGTGCAACATAAGCCAATGGGCTATCACCAGCATTACCAATCACTTGTTGTAGATGATGCTGTGCTTTTTCATAATTTTCGGCTCCAACCAGTATTTTTGCCAAAGCAAAACGTGCCATTGTCGCGTATTCACTAGATCCATAATCATTTAATAACCTATTAGCTTGCTCGTCTGCCGCATCATTATTACCTGACTCAATGGCATCTACCATTTGGATGAAGTGACTGGATGCCTGCTCTGCATTGGTTTCCTGATAATCAATCCAGTATCGGTAACCAATCAAACTGCCAACACCTATTACAATACCTGCAACAACGGCTCTTCCATTTTCTTTCCACCACTGCTTTAGTTTTTCGACCTGTTCTTCATCTGTTGCCATTGTATTCTCGATTTTTATTGGTTGGTTGTTTTTCTGGGTTGACGGTTTTGAATAGCATCAAGCCAGACATTTCAAGCGCTAATATCTAAAGCGTGTTTATAAAATTTCGCTCAGTTTGTCCGCTAACTCTGTTTGCATTATTTCAATTTGTTGTCGGTCATCGCGAAGAAATTTCACCGCTATCGATCCCGATTCAATTTCTGACTCACCTAATATCAAGGCAACCTTCGCACCTGACTTATCTGCTTTTTTCATCTGACTTTTAAAACTACCGCCACCAGCATGGACTATTAGACCAAGACCAGGGTGTCGATCACGTAAATCTTCTGCCAGTTTCTGTCCGATACGTGCCGAGTCATCACCCCGCATCGATAAGTAAATATCACATTGGTGTTGCGTATTGGCTTTACCCTGGTCGATTAACATTGAAACCAATCTCTCACAACCCATTGCAAACCCAGCCGCATGACTTGGCTTTCCACCTAATTGCTCAACCAATCCATCATATCGTCCACCGGCACAAACAGTTCCTTGTGAACCCAACGTATCGGTAACCCACTCGAACACAGTATGACAATAGTAATCAAGTCCTCGAACCAGCCTTGGATTAACCTCATATGTGACACCGTTATGATCAAGAATATGCTTCAATTGAGAAAAATGTTCGCTAGATTCCTGATTGAGACTGTCCTCTAATTTCGGTGCATTATTGATCATTGCCTGCATATCGGGATTTTTACTATCAAGCACTCGTAAAGGGTTAGTTTCCAGCCGTCTTAAGCTGTCTTCGTCAAGAAACGAGTGATGATCAGAAAGATAGTCCACTAATACTTGGCGAAATCTTACTCGACACTCATTACTACCTAAAGTGTTGATTTGTAATGAAATATTTTCAATTCGTAGTTGTTTCCAAAACCGTTCGGCCATAAAAATTAATTCGGCTTCTATATCGGCACCGGCCATACCGAAAGTTTCAGCACCAAATTGCTGAAATTGACGATAGCGCCCTTTCTGAGGTCTCTCATGCCTGAACATTGGCCCGCAATACCAGAGCCTGAGGAGCTGGTCATTAACGATACCACTTTCTAAAACTGCGCGTACTACACTTGCGGTATTTTCTGGACGAAGGCTGAGACTATCACCATTTCGATCATCGAAAGTATACATTTCCTTTTCGACTATATCGGTCGCTTCACCTACCGATCGTTTGAATAGTGCTGTTTTTTCAACAATAGGCGTCCGTATTTGACGGTAACCATAAGACTCGACTAATGCCCGGTAATTATCTTCTAATTGATTCCAGACGGGCATATCTGATGGCAGAACATCGTGCATTCCGCGTATCACCTGAACTTGATTTCCCACGACTAGTTGGTACCTATTGTTAACCGGGCAGTATTGTCATCCAGGGTATGGCTAGCAATATCGATTGATTGGCTATTAAAAGAAATGTCGACACCGTGTCCATTGCCAAAAAAAGCATTGAATGGTGCTTTCCCTCTAATTTGAATACTAAGATTAGCACGTAATAAGTCATACACTAATCGGTGGTCGTTGGCATCTTTTATGTCGGCCCAGGTATCTGCTTTGACAGTGATATTAAGTAGATCAGTGCCCACAGGTGCTGTGCGGGAAATATCGAATGGAAGGCCCACAGTCGTGTTAAGCATTTCTTCTGTTGTTAACACAGCTATAACATCTGGCTCAACCGTATTCGTATCTGTTGCAATGGGCTTTGCAACAACTGCCTCAAGCTCATCTAGGACTAGTTCAGCGGATGCATTCCCTTCAAGAGTATCCCCTACCAGTGGATTATCTACTGGAATATCGTCTACATAATCAGCATCTGATATCTCTTCTAACAAAAGCTCAGAACTAGTTTCATCGACGACTTCACCTGATTCACCCAACACGTTTGTTATCTCGGGCTCAGCGACCTGCTCTGTAATTGCACTGTCACTAGGCTGATCGGCATCTAGTGATACTGCTTCTGATATATTTTGCGCTTTATTCCACCACCAGGCTGACAATAGGGCGATCAGGATAATAATGACCAAATAGGTCGTCCATTTAATGCGAGCATCGTGGGCTGAAATTTCTGGCACCATTTGACTAGTGGTGTTAATTGGTGGGTCTTCATTCGAGTAGAACTCGACATAGCGCTGAATCAGGTCATTTTCATCGAGCGATACTAATCGAGCATAGGCGCGCAAGTATCCCTTCACGAATATGGGGGCAGTTAGATTATCGAAGTTGTTTTCTTCAATCGATTTCAAAATACCAAGACTAAGATGCATACGGGTAGCAACATCTTCGATTGACAAACCTTGCTGAATTCTAGCCGCCTGCAACTGATCGCCAGGGCCATTATTGGTGGAGTTATTGTCTTTTTCTTCAACTGTGTCTGATTGATTCATATTTATTGTAATGCTAACCAGGATTTAAGTTCGGCTGAGTTCGGAAATTCCGACTCGAGTTGCTGTCCTAATTCCTCGACATTATTATCTCCATTAATTCCAAGCTCCACTCTAATCGCTAACCATAAACTTCTTGCGGATGGTCGGTCAACTAAATGGAACCTATCAATATAAAGCTTTGCTGCATCAAAGTTACCTTCATACAGCTCGAGGGTAGACATTTCGATCAATGCACTGCCAAAGTTACTCTTTGCGGCTAATGCTTTCCTGAAATATGTTTTGGCTTTGGCTTTTTCGTCCATTTTTAGCAAGCAAAGCCCCGCATTGGTATAAGCGATCTCAGGGGTTCTGTACAGTGGATTCTTTAAAGCACGTAAAAAATATTTTTCTGATTCGGCTTCTCTCCCGTTCAGACATAAAAATTTGCCATAATTATTCGAAGC
>JBLILW010000181.1:0-5489 GCA_047638435.1 Urechidicola sp. | reverse complement strand
CTCATGACCAGTTGTTTACCAACAGGCACATTAATAATAGCAGCATCATCACCTTGCGCTAGTGCCACAGGAAAACGAGATTTCCCAATGGTGGAGAAAAATCGTTCGATTAACAAAAATTCATTTTGCGAGGCTGTCATTGGAGTGGTTTTAGTCAGAACCAAGCTTTATTCAAGCCCAGGTTCTAATCAACCCTTAGTTTCAAGTGGGCGAAGTATTTTTGCTAACGGGTCAAGTACACCATTGATGAATTTGTGACTGTCATCAGCCCCGTAGACCTTAGCAAGATTCACCGCTTCGTTGATGACCACCTTGAAAGGGATTTCTGGGTGATGAATAAATTCGTAGGTCGCGATTCTTAGAATATTGGTTTCTATTGGGTCAACATGGTCTTCAAAGTTTTCGATATGCTCTCGGTAATGCGCATCGAGTGTAGAGATACAGGCTGGGATTTCGAATAATAATTCGAGAAAATAAGCTTTATCTCCGGTTGCAACGCCCTGCTCTTCTACATAGTGATCTTTTATCCATTCAAGATCCTCACCAGATAATTGCCATTGATATAAAGCTTGTAACCCTTTGTCGCGTGCATGCTTACGTTTTTTGATAAAACGCGCCTGTTCTGCTGCTTCTTTACTACTCATTTTATTGCTGTCTGTATTGCTGTTTTTTGGGGCTTGATTAGTCATCGAAGTCGGTTAACCGATTTTCCTCAGTAAGCTGATCATTTCCATCGCAACCATTGCAGCGTCAGCCCCTTTATTACCGGCTTTAGTGCCCGCTCTTTCAATGGCTTGCTCGATAGTATCAGTTGTTAATACCGCATTCACGACAGGGATAGAATGTGCTAAAGCTAGAGAAGATAGAGCGCTAGCATTTTCGCCTGCGACAAAATCAAAATGGGGCGTCGAACCCCGAATGACAGCGCCAATCCCGATTATGGCATCGTATTGCCCTGAGCTAGCGAATTTTTGAACCACCAATGGCATCTCAAACGCACCTGGAACATGACTGACGGTAATGTCAGATGATTTGATACCCGCACGTTGTAGCGTATCAACAGCCGCCTGCAATAAGCTTTCAACGATAAAACCGTTGAAACGCCCGACAACAATTGCGATTTTTGCTTTGTCGGTGGTGAGGTCACCGTTGATTGTATTCACTTCAGCCATAGTAATTCTTTTCCTGAACTCTTTTGTTTAAAATAGAGCATCGTTTATTCAGAGTAATAGTCAACGACTTCGAGCCCGAAGCCAGCCAGCGCATGAAATTTCTTAGGTGCACTGAGCAAATTCATTTTTCGAACACCAAGATCAACCAATATTTGAGCCCCAATGCCGTAAGTTCTGAGTGTATCAGGGTGGTCCTCATCATGAATAATATCATCCCTAATAATAGATTCGATTTTCTTCACCATATCTTTTGGTGTCTCGGCCTGACGTAAAAACACGATAACACCCTCACCTTCTTTTTCGATGGTTTTCATCACATCTTGCAATGGCCATCCACGCCCTGTAGTACCTGATAGTGCATCGTGTAGAGTATCCTGAACATGCACCCGCACCGGAATTGGTTTAGCCGGATCAATATCGCCTTTTACTAAAGCTAGGTGTAACTCTTGTGCGATGGTGTCTTCGTATGCATAGAGCTGAAAATCGCCAAAATCGGTTGGAAACTGAGACTCCATGATACGCTCGACTGTATTTTCATTTTCAATACGGTAGCGAATCAAGTCTTCAATCGTGCCGATTTTCAGATCGTGCTGCTTGGCAAATACTTCAAGGTCAGGTCGGCGCGCCATGGTTCCATCATCATTCAGTATCTCGACGATAACGGCTGCTGGCTCGAACCCAGCTAACCGAGCAAGGTCACAACCTGCCTCGGTATGGCCTGCTCGAATCAAGACACCACCTTTCTTCGCCATTAGTGGAAAAATGTGTCCAGGTTGGACGATACTGCTAGGCGTTGCATCACCTCTTACCGCTGCGAGTACTGTCTTGGCTCGGTCCGATGCAGAAATGCCGGTTGTGACACCTTCTGCAGCCTCAATCGACACCGTAAAATTGGTTTCTAATTGTGCTTTATTATCACCAACCATCAACGGTAGGCATAATTGTTGGCAGCGTTGCTCTGATAGCGTCAGGCATATCAATCCGCGGCCAAACTTGGCCATGAAATTAATAGTATCGGCAGTGACAGCTTCGGCGGCCATCAGAATATCACCTTCATTTTCACGATCTTCATCATCCATGATAACAACCATTTTACCGGCCTTGATATCGTCGATTATTTCTTTCGTGCTGTTCAAATTCATACAGACATAAACCTAACTAGATTGTATAAAACCAGTTTTTGTAAGCGTTGCCATTATTTGATTATCAGGTGAATCAGTGATTGGTTTTCCATTTATTAATCGTTCCAGGTAGCGAGCGATTATATCTACTTCAATATTAACCGTACTGCCCATTTTATAACACCCAAATATCGTATTTTGCTGCGTGTGAGGTACGATATTAACGTCAAACTGATTTTCGTTGACCTTATTCACTGTCAGACTTGTGCCATCAATAGTGACTGAACCTTTGATAGCAATATAGTGCTGTAATTCTGGTGCTACTTCAAATATATACCGAGTTGATCGTGCATCTTGCTGCATTTCCATCAGCGTCGCCAAACCATCGACATGACCACTGACTAAATGACCACCCAGAGCGGTATTCAGCGTGAGTGCTTTCTCAAGATTAATCGAACTACCCGCTTTTAAATGACCAAGGCTCGTCTTGCTCAAAGTTTCTTTAGATACATCGGCAGTGAATTGCTTAGAATGAAAAGAAACAGCTGTCAGGCATACGCCGTTAACAGCAATACTGTCACCTGGTTCGCAGCTATTTAGATCAAGACCCGCGGTATTGATCGTGAGTGACATATCCCCAGCTTTGTTTTCAATACTCGCTATTGAACCAACTGTTTGAATAATTCCGGTAAACATGGCTTCATTAGCTCCTTTATTTTAATTCGAGGGTGTAACTTGTCATCGGCAAAGATGAGGCATTATCAAAAGTCGCACCGGCGACCACGCCAGCCTGAGCTATTTGTTCGGCTGTATCATAAATTTCGTAGGCTGTTTGCATAGCACCAAGCGCAAATTCTGATCCAGAACCCACCGCCCAAAACCGCGAGTATTGTTCAACTTCACGTAAGGAATACAATCCAAAGATGCCATTTTCATTCATAATTAGCGCGTCAACTCGTGACGATTCATAAGAGTCTTCATCGTCTTCTTTACTGTTGAGGAAATATTCTTCCTTCAAAATAGGGTGAATTGTTTTCAGAGTGGTGAATATAGACATGCGATCACTCAAATCAATTTTTTCAGCATGGTCAAGAACAAGATTTTGCATAACCAAATGATGAGCTGCACTACCGACGATACCCATGTAGGTCATAGTTTTGGATTCTGTATTAGTACTGAAATCGCCTAGCGATAAAATTTTATCAGAATTAACAACAAATTCAGCACTTTGTTTGGTATCACCAAAACTGGTTAAGCTGTCTGCCGCGATGCAAGCGACACCATTTTTTACCGCTGCGACGATGGTCGACATAATTAGAGATACTCGGGTGTTAATGTTAAACGAATGTCATTACCAATGGTTCGGATATCGTTGATATGACAATTGACACGATCTTTCATCTGCGTAATTTCACCCAGATCAAACAAACCTTGTGCCTGATTACCCAGAAAACAAGGCGCTAAATAAAGGACAATTTCATCCACCAGTTGCAGCTGCATTAATGCGCCAGCTAATCGCTGCCCACATTCGGTGTGGATTTCGTTTATTTCTCGGAATGCGAGATATTTCATTAATTGAGATAATTCAACCTGCTCATTTTTTTGTTCTCGGTCTAATACGATAACTTCGGCACCGGCCTGCAACAATGGTTCATGGGCTTTTTGATTGATGTTCGTGGTGATAACCCAAACTTGACCGCCATTAGAGAATATTGTCTCGTTACCCTTCAAACGTAACTGCGAATCGATGATGATTCTAACAGGTTGCCTAACTTTGACGGTTTGCCCCAAATCTGCACTGGATAAGCGAACATTCATGGAGGGATTATCGTCAAGCACAGTCCGCGCCGTGGTCAATATTGCGGAGCTTCTAGCACGCAAGCGCTGCACATCGAATCTGGCTGGTTCACCGCTAATCCATTGACTTACACCATTGGCTAATGCGGTACGCCCATCTAATGACGTCGCCATTTTAACTCTTAAATATGGGCGGCTGTTTGCCATGCGAGATATAAAGCCGACATTTAACTGCCTGGCTTCTGCTTCTAAAACGCCACAGATCACCTCAATACCGGCTTCTTTTAATTTGGCTATTCCCTTCCCTGCGACCAATGGATTAGGGTCTTGCATTGCAATCACCACACAGCTGGGTTTTAGTTTGATTAGAACATCAACACAGGGCGGTGTTTTACCTTGATGAAAACAGGGTTCGAGGGTGACATAGAAACAACTACCTGCGTCTATTGTCTGACCATAAATAGCATTAATTTCTGCATGCGGCCCACCAGGGTATTCGTGCCAGCCTTGCGCCACACAAATATTCTGCTTAACTACCAGACAACCAACTCTAGGATTTGGCGCGGTAGAATAAAAGCCATGACGGGCTAACTGTATCGCTTTCGCCATCCATCCTTGATGGGAAAGTTGATCGAGATTTTGAGGCATTAAACATCCTCGTCGATCAATGGTACCTGACGACGGTGCATTTCTGGCGTTGGTTCAGATTCGAGCGTCTTAATCACTTCCTGAAACGCTTGAATATCCTCAAAGCTGAGATAAACAGACGCGAAACGAATATAGGCGACATGATCGAGTCTTTGCAATTCATGCATCACAAGATCGCCTATTTTTCGGCTCGGAATTTCTCGCGAATCAACACCCAACAAATGTTTTTTTATACGGTTAATTGCTTCTTCGATTTGATCGGTAGCGACTGGACGCTTTTCCAGTGCGCGCAGCATGCCACTGCGCAGCCGGACTTCGTCGAAGGCATCTCGACTGCCGTCACTTTTAATCACCATTGGCATGTTTAACAAGGGCGATTCATAGGTGGTGAAGCGCGTTTCACAAGAAACGCACTCCCGCCTACGGCGCACTTGTGTAGACTCTTGAGCCAATCTAGAGTCGACTACTCGAGTATCAGGTGTACCGCAGAAGGGACACTTCATATCAGTTATCTAGTGACAGAACTAATCTTTGTAAACAGGTAACCGTTTGCAAATTTCACTCACTTTAGCTCTAACACCGTCAATTATGTCATCATTACCCATGTTATCAAGGATATCAGAAATCCAGTTAGCCAGGTCACGCGACTCTGCTTCATTAAAGCCGCGAGTCGTAATTGCTGGAGAACCAATACGCAAACCAGAGGTAACGAAAGGAGACTGCGGATCATTAGGAACTGAGTTCTTGTTAA
>JBLILW010000180.1:0-5523 GCA_047638435.1 Urechidicola sp. | reverse complement strand
GAGCTGAAATCGCAATCGATTTGGCACGAATTGAGCACCAACCCTTCAGCATTTACCAGCAAGGACAGGACGAAAGTCATTTACGAAAAATCGCACTGGTCAGAGATCTTAAAGCTGCCATAGAAGAAAACCTGCTGCAACTGCACTATCAGCCCAAACTGGATCTCAGTTGTGGGCGAGTCAATCAGGTAGAGGCATTATTACGCTGGACTCACCACGACCTTGGTTTTATATCGCCCGAAGAGTTTGTTGCTCTCGCTGAGCATTCGGGACTAATGCCGGCGCTGACGGACTGGGTATTAAAATCTGTATTCGATCAGGCCAGTCGCTGGCAACAAATGAAGCTTGATATTGCGATTGCAGTGAGCCTGTCTGCCTATGACATTGTTGAACAATTTCCAGCACTAATGGAAACAATGTTAAAAAGCAGTGGGTTGTCTTCTGATCGCATCATTCTTGAAATTACCGAGGGCGCGGTGATGGAAAATCCAGAACTCGCCATTCAGGTATTGCACAAACTACGCAATCTTGGACTCAAATTATCGATTGATGACTATGGTACGGGTTACTCGTCGTTAACCAAACTTAAAACACTACCGGTAGACTAAAAAAAAATAGATAAGGCATTTGTCATGCAACTCAACGAGGACAGGGATAATCAGGTGATTGTTGAATCGACTATTGAGCTTGCACATAATATCGGCCTTACGGTCGTCGCCGAAGGTGTTGAAAATAAAGAGTCGTATCAACTACTGGAACGATGGGGTTGTGACAGGCTTCAGGGTTACTTTATTAGCCGACCCTTGGCTGACGCACAATTCGAAACTTGGCTACACGATTTTGAAAGCCAAACCTTAAAAAAACAGGCTGAAGATTCTTGAAAAAACCAATAAAAATGGCACTTTTTATCTCAGTATTCATGCTCGCTAGCGTTAATGCAAAGGGTCAGGGAAAATTAATTGCAACCTCTGGGGTTGGTTCAGTTGAAGGCAGCGCCGGAAGTGGAATTATGCCCTGGGCCCCTTTGGGCAGTTACGCCACTAGCAACGAATGGGGAATATCGGCCACATCAAGTCGGTCAAAAGTGAAGGATTTTTATCTGAGTTCAACCGCAGTATCGTTGGGTCTTTATGATCGAGTTGAATTATCGATAGCCAATATGGATTTTTCAGGCGGCAGTGGGCGGTAGTTCAATTGGGCGAAATGTCTTCGGGGTTAAATATCGGCTCATAGGCGATTTGATTTATGACGATTTTCCTGTGGTAAGTCTGGGACTTCAGTATAAATCCTTGCGTGATACCGAAACCGCGAAAGCTGTTGGAGCTAATCATACCTCGGGCACCGATTTTTATATTAGCACCGCCAGAGTATGGCTAGACGGTGTCGCCCACCTGACAACCTTTGCCAATGTTAATTTACGCTATAGCAACGCCAACCATCTCGGCATACTTAGCTTCGGTGGTGACGACCAAGATAGACAATGGATGTTGGAACTGACTGCAGCTCTGTTTATTAACCCCAGGTTAGCGATTGGATTCGAACATCGTCAAAATCCAATAATCTGTCGGCATTAAAAGAGGATGATTGGAGTGATTTATTTGTGGCTTATTTCCCCTCCAAGTCAGTGTCGTTGACGGCTGCGTTTCTCGACCTTAGAAAAATTGCGGGCCAACCCGATCAAACGGGATTTTATTTCTCGATAAAAGGGTCTTATTAAATGATAATTAAACGAATAATAATCTGCCTGGGTAGTGCTATTTTCTGATGTTAAATGGCTGCCAGAGCTTTCAGACTTCACCAACATCATTGTATGACGACCTCGGTAGCCAGCAAGGTCTCGAGAAAATTGTAGATCAGCTGATAATAGAAAAATCACTCAAGCCCGCCGTCGAAGCTCATTTCAAGGATAGTAATATGGACCGATTCAAAACAAAGCTGGTCGAACACTTATGCGTGCTAAGCGGCGGGAATTGTACCTACACTGGCGATACGATGGTGGATGTGCACACTGGCATGAAGATTAAGAAGTCTGAATTTAACGCATTAGTCGAAGCCTTGATCAATGCTATGGATAAAGTTGGAATTGCCAACACGACACAAAATCGTTTATTAATGATTCTAGCTAAACTTAGGCCCAAAGTGATCAACATTTAACAACTATCAGATTAGGGTGGTTAAAGTATTTTTGTCAGCATGACATCCACAAATCTGGCCTTCAGATGGTTGGGTGCCTGAAAGCATTTTTATTGGATTTCACCCTAATGGTTGATGTTGGCGGAAGTAGCGTAGGCCGGAAAAGTAAAGCGCCTTCCGGCAAACTATCAACACCATATTCATCTAATAGATGTTTACGATCATTCTTCTTTCGACTGTTTGGTGGTATTTACACCTTGGTCACGCCTGATGGCGCCTGTGGCTTATCAGGCCTACGTTACTCATGTCGAACTATATCCATTTAACGTGGCGTGAAAGGCTTAGGCCTGGGAAACCGTGAAGTAATATCAAACGTCGTTAAATCCATATGACTCCGCGTATATTGTTGCGAAGCATCACTCTGCGGATTGTAATCCCAGTCTTGATAGCTACCGACTCGAAGTGCGGCATGAACTGACCGGCGTCGTGCCTGATTGTGAATGACTTTTTGCTGTAATGATTCGGCATTCCAGTAGGACTGTACTTCCGAACGGAAGTCTTCAAGTAGCTGGATAGGTTCACCTACAGAAAGGTTATTCAGTTCGTTCGGATCTAGTTCTAAATCAAACAATTGATCTGGGTCGTCCATGCAGCTGATAAATTTATACTGCGCGCGACGGATCATTAACATCGGTGCGCCAGTGCCTTCTGCCAGATATTCACTCACACAGCTATTCGGGTCGTTGACTGCATCACCATCACATAGGGGTATTAGTGACCGACCATTCAATGGATCAATAGCACTCGGTTTTGTTGCTCCGGTGCCTTCTGCTGCCAGATCGATTAAGGTTGGCAATATATCGACCTGAGCGACGGGTTGCGATACTCGGCCTGCGTCGAAGCGTTTGGGGTTGTGAATAATCATCGGAATACGACAGGATGATTCACGGAAAGACATTTTGTACCAGAGTCCGAATTCACCCAGCATGTCGCCGTGGTCGGAGGTGAATATGATGGTGGTGTTTTCGGTCATGCCGCATTCTTCGAGTGTGTCCTGTAGCCTACCAACCCATTCATCGACATAGGATACGTTGCCGTAATAGGCGCGTCTGGCATTGATGATTTCGTCATCACTCACATCAATCGCATCAAGGTCGATGACTTTCTCTAATCGTTTGTTGTGCGCGTCCTGTTGATCGGCTGATGGGCGCGGCACGGTTGGCATTGGAATATTTACATCGTCGTACAAATCCCAATATTTTTGTCGTGTGGCGTAAGGGTCATGGGGATGAATGAAACTGGTTACCAGGCAGAGTGGTCTATCGTCTTCGGTGCGCGCATGATCATAGATCACACGTTGTGACTGCGTACCCACTTCGTCATCATAGGCGAATTGATTGGTGATGGCAGATACCCCAGCTTGTTGAACGCTCGACATGTTGTGATACCACAAATCAATGCGTTTGTCAGGGTTTGTCCAGTCGGGTATCCAGCCAAAATCAGCAGGATAAATGTCGGTGGTAACACGCTGCTCAAACCCATGAAGTTGATCAGGCCCCACAAAATGCATTTTACCAGAAAGACAGGTTTTATAGCCCATCAATCGTAAGTAGTGGGCAAAAGTTGGCATGGTCGAGGGCATATAAGCGGCGTTGTCGTAACCCCCACATTGCGATATGTTTTGACCAGTCATGAAAGCATATCTGGCCGGCGTGCATAGCGGGCTACTGCTATAAGCGGATTCAAATATGACACCCTGTGCAGCCAATCGATCAATGTTTGGGCTTTTTACAGTCGGATTTCCGTAACAGCCAAGTGCCAGAGCCGTGAGCTGATCAGCCATAACAATGAGGATATTTTGTTTTTGTTGTTTCACTTTAGTCACTGCTGACTCCTACAAATCTGACTGGACTTTAAAGAATTTTTTTACCATCGAATATCAAAATTTCTAGTTCAGAGGTATCAACTTCTTCGATGCAGCCAAGGTTGACCCGCATGTGCCCAGGCATGCGTAATGTTTCGTTATGAGTGTAGATGCCACAGGTTTTACAAAAGTAATGATTGGCAATTTTGCTATCAAATTGATAACAGCCGACGTCGTTTAGATCAGCCTTAATTTTGAGGGCTTCCGTCGGAATTAACTCGGCCGACATGATCGCACCTTTGCGAGTACAAATAGAGCAAGTACAACGCAGTCCTTTTGTAATTTCTTCGCCGTCGTATGAAAATTTTATAGCACCGCAGTGGCAGTTGCCTGAATAGTGATGAGTCATGAAATACACCTTGAATAAAAAATTTTAAACCAATCTTTACCTATACAGTAACCTTAACGGCAGTAAATAAAAATCTATTAACGCAAAAAAAGTAAGCATTTGTTTTTGACAGGTCACGGATTTGTTTGATCCAGAGTTGAGCGTCATCATTTGTGATGACTTTATTCTTAACTGCGTAGGTCGCGAAATATTCCAACATACCCGATGAGAAATTAACGTCTGAATAGCTTGTATTTAGAATTGGAATAGCCGTTGTTTTAATAGCACAAAAATTTAACTGTTTAAGTAAGGGAGTGAGTTTAACTGGAAGGTTAGGGCTAGAGACGGCAGCGTCCCAGGCGTCGAGAATTTTTCGCGTCATGACGTCATCCGGGCTATTGAGCACAGCACCACGCCAGTCGGTTTCGATGATGGCAACGCGCCCACCCGGTTTGAGTACTCGGTACAATTCGGACAGCGCCATTTCGACGTCATCGACATACAACAGCGTTTGAATACAGCTAGCAGCATCAAAGCTATTGTCGGCGAAGTCAAGTTCGGTCACCGACCCTTGTTGTAACTCAATATTAGCCATTTCGGAGCAGCGCTGTTTTGCCAACTCAAGCATGTCATTGCTAAGATCGACACCGATAATTCGACCTTGCGAACCAATCGTACTGGACATACCGTGCACTAGCAGGCCTGTGCCGCAACCGGCATCAAGTACCTGCTCGCCTGCGCGTAATGCGAGTGCTTCGATGGTTTGTATTCGCTGTCGCACTATCTCGGGCGTTTGGTAGCTGAGTTCGATGTCCTGAGCCGCCTTTTTATCATAGATGATCATCGGTACCACTCACTATCAGTGAAAATATTAAAGTGCACCCCAGTGCTATTAACTAAAGTCAAATGCCTGCGTAGGTTGGATTAGCGGCTTTATTGCCTATCACTTATCAATTAATCAGATGCACATACCCTAAACTGGCCTCTGGATGTCGGCGCTATCGCTAGCCTAACTTATCTCTTACTTAATGACATTGAGGTCTCTCTAAAGGCTTAATTCGAGGCCCTGCTTATAGTAGTCAGCTGACTTGTCTTGCTGTTGCAAATGCTCACGAAACAATTCAGCCAACGAAAAACA
>JBLILW010000179.1:0-5554 GCA_047638435.1 Urechidicola sp. | reverse complement strand
GCTGGGTAGAGTTTTGCAGCAAATAGATTGTCAGATGAATTGGCAAGTGCAATGTCTTCGACTCGCGTGTTGTCCGTCAAGTAAAGTGTCATTAATGGTTGAAATTGACTATCCTCGGGTAGGCTAGCTAGAATTCGCTGTCGATATGATTCTGCTTCTTCGCAATTGGTAATGGGTGGTTTCAAATTGGGCATCACGATTGCGCGACCAAATTGTCTGGCCGTGTCGCCAACGACGGCAGAAAGATACGGTGAATCTCGCAGGTGCAGGTGCCAGTCGTCAGGTTTAATTATAGTGAGCTTATTCATAGTGTTTTTAATATGTGGAGGTGATTATTTATGGATGTGATTATATCGATTACGAAGATTAGCGTTTTAATGAAAACCGAGCTATTTATATTAAAACTAATTATGAGGCTAATTGAGCGATAGCGGTTAATATGCTTCAAATAATTGCATTATGACATTAATTATCCTTTATCAGATATTTGTGTCATCGTTTTATGGCAGACTATGTAGAGTATTTCTAAAAACAGTGATTTTTTTTGAGTGCGAGAAAGCACCGGGCACAGAACCGGAGTGTAGGTCAGTACATGAGGATTTGAGCACGGAGCTGATGCGGCAATCGCGGAAAAAATGCATTTTTAGAGATATCCTAAAGAAGTGGAAGGAATTTATCGGGGCTATCACCGATACAGATACCGATAGCCGCGCTCAAATAACAACGCTAAGTGAGTGATCAATGGCAAATGAAACAGATCTCGACCCGCAAGAAACTTTGGAATGGATTGAATCTCTTGAATCAGTCTTAGAGAGAGAAGGCCCAGAAAGGGCACATTTTCTTCTTGAACAATTAATCGATAAGGCACGGCGTTCGGGTGCGTATTTACCTTATGCAGCCAAGACTGCTTACGTCAATACTATACCTGTCTCACAGCAGCTACCTATTCCGGGTGATCAGGCGATTGAACACAGAATCCGATCAGTGATTCGTTGGAACGCTGCCGCGATGGTTGTGCATGCCAATCGAAAATCATCTGAGCTGGGCGGACATATTGCCAGCTTTGCCTCGGCAGCGACTTTATACGATGTGGCGTTTAGTCATTTCTTCCGAGCACCCACTGAAGAAAATAAAGGTGATCTAGTATTTTTTCAGGGGCATTCAGCGCCCGGTATTTATGCAAGAGCATTTCTCGAAGGACGTCTCACCGAAGAACAACTCAAAGCATTCCGTCAGGAAGCGAGCAATCCGAACGGATTGTCATCTTACCCCCACCCTTGGCTAATGCCCGACTTCTGGCAATTCCCTACTGTGTCGATGGGGCTTGGACCATTGATGGCTATCTATCAAGCAAGATTTATGAAGTATCTTGAAAATCGTGAAATCCTTCCAAGGCAGAAACGTAAAGTTTGGGCTTTTATGGGTGACGGTGAAATGGACGAGCCTGAATCACTGGGTGCTATCTCGCTAGCAACACGCGAAAATCTGGATAATCTAGTATTTGTGGTTAACTGCAATCTGCAGCGGTTAGATGGGCCAGTCCGTGGCAATGGCAAAATCATTCAGGAGCTAGAAGCCGTATTCCGTGGTGCTGGCTGGAACGTTATTAAAGTAGTTTGGGGGTCTTACTGGGATCCTTTGTTAGCCAAAGACAAAGATGGCCTTCTGCTAAAGCGGATGGAAGAAGCAGTTGATGGTGAGTATCAATCCTATAAAGCAAAGGGCGGCGCTTATACTAGAGAGCACTTTTTCGGTAAATATCCCGAATTACGCGAGATGGTTGCGGATATGTCGGATGAAGATATTTGGCGGCTCAATCGTGGTGGGCATGATCCACACAAAGTGTATGCGGCTTATGCCGCGGCTGCCGAACACGAAGGTCGTCCAACCGTAATCCTGGCAAAAACGGTTAAAGGTTACGGCATGGGCGAAGCGGGCGAAGGTCAGAACATTACTCACTCTCAGAAAAAAATGGGCGAGCATGCACTCAAAGCATTTCGTGATCGATTCGATATTCCAATCGATGACGAAAAAATTGCAGAAGCACCTTTCTACAAGTTTCCAGAAGACAGTGTAGAGATGAAATACATGCGTGCCCAACGCGAGAAGCTGGGCGGTTATATGCCCCAGCGCCAAGATACTGCAGAGCCACTGGTTATACCGAGCCTCGACATTTTTAGCGCATTACTGAAAGATAGTGGCGATAGAGAGTTTTCCACCACGATGGCATTTGTCCGAATCCTATCAACCTTAACTCGCGACAAACAGATTGGTAAAAACATCGTCCCCATCGTCCCCGATGAAGCACGTACTTTTGGCATGGAAGGCATGTTCCGTCAACTCGGAATCTACTCCTGTAAAGGACAACTATACGAGCCAATGGATTCAGACCAAGTGATGTATTACCGTGAAGATGTCAAAGGTCAGATACTACAGGAAGGCATTAATGAGGCCGGCGCTATGTCGTCCTGGATTGCCGCTGGGTCAGCCTATAGTTCACATGGTATCAATATGATGCCTTTTTATATTTACTATTCGATGTTTGGTTTTCAACGGATTGGCGACTTGGCTTGGGCCGCAGGCGACATGCAAGTACGAGGCTTCTTGATGGGCGGTACAGCCGGTAGGACAACACTGGCGGGTGAGGGTTTGCAGCACCAGGATGGTCATAGCCTCATTGTTGCAGGCACCATTCCTAACTGCGTGTCCTACGATCCAACCTATGCCTATGAACTTGCAGTTATTATTCACGATGGCATGAAGCGCATGTTTCAACTAAATGATAAAGTTTTCTACTATGTCACTGTGATGAATGAAAACTACAGTCATCGAGCTCTGCCAAAAGGCGCCGAGCAAGGCATTATCAAAGGTATTTATTGCCTGCAAGAAGGGGATGAAAAAGGCTCGAAAGTTCAGCTCATGGGATCGGGTACGATCTTACGTGAAGTGCTTGAGGCATCAGAATTACTCAAGCAGGATTTTGACATTAACTCCGATGTATGGAGTGTCACCAGTGTTAACGAGTTGGCGCGTGAAGCGTCCGACTGTACGCGTTGGAATCAACTTCACCCAATGAAAAAAGCCAGAAAGAGCTACCTTGAAACCCAACTGGACGGACGTAAAGGCCCTGCAGTTATGGCGACTGACTATACCCGTGCATTCGTAGGCCAACTCCGTGAGCATGTTCCAATGCCATTCAGCACACTTGGAACCGATGGTTATGGGCGAAGTGATACGCGAGCTAACCTGCGTATTTTCTTTGAAGTGAATCGTTATTATGTTGTTGTTGCCGCACTTAAGGCATTGGCGGATGCTGGTGACATAGAAGACAAAGTTGTGCAGCAGGCAATCAAAAAATATAAGATTGATCCAGAAAAACCAAACCCTATGACCGTATAGTCAGTAGCTAAGGAGATAATCGTGGCAGAATTACAAACAATAACGCTACCGGCCTTGGGTGACTTCGACGACATCGAAATTATTGAAGTGTTGATAGTGCCTGGCGATGTGATTGAAGCAGAAGATCCAGTTATTATTCTGGAATCCGACAAAGCATCTATGGAAATCCCTAGCCCTTATTCCGGTAAGGTGATATCGGTACACATTAATGTTGGCGATCGCATTTCGGAAGGTACTGAAATTGCTAAACTTGAGGTAGCCGAAGCAAAGCTGGATGAACCAGCACCGGTAGAGAATGAACCTGCAGCGGTTGCGGCAGTAGCAAAAGCTTCTGAAGCAACCCCGAAAACTGAAGTAGCAGAAACTAAACCGTTGGTAGAACAAGAAACTGCTAAGCCAACGTCGGTTTCTCCGGTTAATCAGAACGAGAACCGATCAGCTAAGCTGATCCACGCCAGTCCATCGATTCGACGTCATGCCAGAGAATTGGGCGTCAATTTAGAATTGGTGATTGCAACCGGTGCCAAAGGCCGAATCCTGAAAGAGGACGTTAAGGCTTTTATCAAAGCGAGCTTATCGGCTGCACCGGCCAGTGGTGGGGTTACGGTATTGGCCATGCCTACCATCGACTTTTCAAAATTTGGTGAAATTGAACCCATACCACTGAGTCGTATCCAGAAAATATCAGGTGCTCACTTGCACCGTAGCTGGGTGAGTGTGCCCCATGTCACTCAGTTCGATGAAGCCAATATAACCGAGTTGGAAGCGTTCCGAAAATCACTTAAAAGTGAAGCTGAGAAAAAAGGTGTTCGGCTCACGCCACTGGTGTTTATGATGAAAGCTGTGGTTGCTGCATTGCAAGAATTCCCTCGTTTTAATTCCTCACTGGATAGCAGTGGTGAACGTCTGGTATTGAAAAAGTACTTTAATATTGGAGTTGCAGTGGATACGCCCAACGGGCTCATGGTGCCAGTCATTCGTGATGTTGATAAAAAAGGCTTATACGACCTGGCGGCAGAGCTAGCTTCTACCGCAGAGCGCGCACGCAATGGCAAGTTGTTACCCGCTGATATGCAAGGTGGTTGTTTCACTATATCCAGTTTGGGTGGTATCGGTGGTACTAATTTCACACCGATTGTGAACGCGCCAGAAGTCGCTATTTTGGGCGTCGCAAAAGCTAAAATGCAACCGGTCTATGAGACCGATGGTAGTTTTATTGCGGGGTTAATTTTGCCATTGGCACTGTCATATGACCATCGAGTCATCGATGGCGCCCAAGGTGCTAAATTTACCAGTTTCTTGAGTCAGGTAATCACCGATATTAGACGAGTATTATTATAATCATGAGTATAAAAGAAATTCAGCTGCCAGATATTGGTGGGTTCGACAGTGTCGAAATTATCGAATTACATATTGCCGTTGGCGACAAAATCAACGCTGAAGATCCGATTGTGACCTTGGAGTCGGAAAAAGCAACAATGGATATACCGTCACCTCAGGCCGGTACAGTGAGTGAAATATCGGTGTCGGTAGGCGATAAAATTGCGCAAGGCAGCGTGCTATGTAGTATTAATATTGATGAAGCATCAGCTGTCGATACTAATACCAGAGTTCATCAAGCCGAAATAACGAACAATGACAATCAGGAGGATGCGGTGTCAACCCCTACAGCAGATAACACAGCAGTAGCATCAAAAACAAAGACAGAAATAAAGACAGAATTACTGGTATTAGGCGCAGGGCCTGGCGGCTATACCGCAGCCTTTCGCGCAGCTGATCTAGGTAAAAAGGTCACTCTAGTGGAACGCTACGACTCACTTGGTGGTGTTTGTTTAAACGTCGGTTGTATACCATCAAAAGCACTATTGCATACTGCACAAATGCTGAATGAAGCCGAGCACATGAAGGCGAATGGTGTCGATTTTGGTAAACCAAAGATCGATTTGGAGGGCGTTAATGGTTTTAAGAATAATGTTGTCAACAAGCTGACTGGTGGCCTTACACAGTTGGCGAAACAACGTAAAGTTGATGTGATTACTGGTGCTGGTGAATTTGTCGATCAACATCATTTGTCGGTCACAAAAGATGGTGTTGAAACATTAATTTATTTTGATAATTGCATCATTGCTGCGGGTTCTCAACCCACACAGATACC
>JBLILW010000178.1:0-5579 GCA_047638435.1 Urechidicola sp. | reverse complement strand
CAGCAGCGGCGCAAGATAAAGACCGCAGAGCTGTTGCTATTATTGGTGACGGTGGCATGACTGCCGGTATGGCTTATGAAGCATTAAACCATGCAGGCGCTATCGATACCGACTTGCTTGTCATTCTTAACGATAACGAAATGTCGATATCACCCAATGTTGGCGCTATGTCAAAATACCTGTCGCGCATCTGGTCCGGAAAAATCTATTCCAATATGCGCGCTGGTAGCAAAAAAGTGCTGCAAAAAATTCCTTCGGCATGGGAGCTTGCGCGCCGCGCCGAGGAACATGTCAAAGGCATGATCGTGCCAGGTACCTTATTTGAAGAACTCGGGTTCACTTATTATGGCCCAATTGATGGGCATAACTTGCCTGAAGTGATACGCCTAATTAGAAACTTGCAAAACATTTCTGGTCCGCGGATATTGCATATAGTTACGAAAAAAGGAAAAGGTTACGAACCAGCAGAAGCCGACCCTTGTAAATTTCATGGCGTGGGCGCTTTCGACCCCAAAACAGGGTTGGCTCAATCGTCCAGCAAACCAGGAGTCCAGTCGTATACCCAGGTATTCTCAGACTGGATTGTCAAAAAAGCCAGTGAAGACAGTCTGTTGCATGTCATTACACCAGCCATGCGAGAAGGCTCTGGCCTTGTTGAATTTTCACAAAAGATTCCAGAGCGATATCACGACGTTGGTATTGCCGAGCAGCACGCCGTTACGGTGGCTGCCGGAATGGCTATAGATGGATTAAAACCTATCGTTGCGATCTATTCTACCTTCCTGCAACGAGCCTACGACCAGCTAATTCATGACGTTGCAATACAAAATCTTGACATTACTTTCGCTGTCGATCGAGCCGGTATCGTTGGCGCTGATGGTGCAACTCACACAGGCAGTTTCGACACTAATTTTTGCCGCTGCATTCCCGACATGATCATCATGGCACCTGCGAATGGGCAAGATATGTTTAAATTGTTCAACACAGCTTATCAATACCCGGGCCCAGCGTTAGTGCGATATCCTCGCGATAGCACTGCTAAACCAGAACAGATAGATACCGTTAACTGCATCGAACTAGGCAAAGCTGTCCAGGTTCGAAAAGGATCGACTTCCGCATTATTAGTATTTGGAACCCTGCTCAACGTCGCCCTAGAAGTAGCTGAGGAGCTTGATTGCAGCGTCATCAACATGCGCTTTATTAAACCCATTGATGAAGCAATCATTTTCGAAATGGCATCTACTCACACAAACCTAGTAACGATAGAAGACAGTGCAATCGTTGGTGGGGCGGGAAGCGCGGTCCTTGAAGTGCTGAATGAAAATCGTTTAACTATACCTTGTTTGCGCCTTGGTTTATCAGATACCTTTCCATCGCACGGAACTCGTGAACAGGTATTTGAAGAGTATGGACTAGACAAACTGGGCATTCTCAATTCAATAAAAAACTTTACTTCACCATAAATCAAACCAGTCATTTAGCCTGAATGCCCCAGAAATCGGCATGGCGCGTTAAAGATAGCGGTTTTTGGCGTATTCACATACAATGTTTTTTTCAGTTAAGCACATATAAGCTTGACTGAGGTTCATTAATAGTATTTTTTAAAAAGTGAAGAGTATTGATATGTCTGATTTAGTAACGGGTACAGTCAAGTGGTTTAACGACGCCAAAGGGTATGGCTTTATTTCACAAGAAGGTGGAAAAGACGTTTTTGTTCATTTCAGCGTCATTCAGTCTGATGGCCACAAAACATTACAAGAAGGTCAAAGCGTTACAATGAAAGTAGCGGACGGCGAAAAAGGTCCACAAGCTGAAGATGTAACACCTGTTTAAACTCGCTATTTAGCACCCTGTCCTAGATTTAGGGTCTACTTATAGTCAAAAAAGCCTGCACTCTTAGTCGCAGGGAAATCCCCATTTGAGGCTGCTTGTGTTGCCTCAAGTCAGTTAGTCTCGTTTAAAACTGGAGGACAATTCGAATTTTGTTCTGCCTCATAGCAAAATAAAAATATGAGTGATTGCCTAAAAAAGTCGTCTCAGTATAATTACCTACTATTCTAGTCAGCTATTATGATGTTCGTTTACTCAACCAAACTAGCTATTTGAGTGACGATTTATTTTTAAAAGTCATATTCACATTACTCAGCGATAGCGTAGGTATTACTATGAGCAATTCAGCCACCTCGGCGGCCGCCATACCCGATGTACAAGGTTCGGCAGACACACGCCAACTTGCCATTAATAAGGTTGGCATAAAAGATATTAGGCACCCCGTGATCGTAAAAGACCGGTCAGATGGTGTGCAACACACAATAGCCAACTTCAACATGTTTGTATTCCTGCCCCAGCAGTTTAAGGGCACGCATATGTCGCGCTTTGTTAAAATACTGAATGACCATGAAAAAGAAATCACAGTCGCGTCGTTCCGTGACATGTTGACAGAAATGGCCGAATTACTAGAAGCCGAATCCGGTTATATCGAAATGCGCTTTCCTTATTTTGTCAATAAAAAGGCGCCTATTTCGGGTGTTCAATCCTTGCTTGATTATGACGTAACCCTCATTGGCGAAATAAATAAAGGCGTTACCAACACTCGAACTAAAGTCTTGGTGCCAGTAACTAGCCTGTGCCCTTGCTCAAAATCAATCTCTGAATATGGTGCTCACAATCAGCGATCACACGTTACCGTGAGCGCCAAAACCAACGGCTTTGTATGGATAGAAGAAATTATTGACATCGTTGAAAAGCAAGCGTCTTGCGAACTATACGGCCTGCTTAAACGTCCGGATGAAAAGTATGTCACCGAGCGAGCTTATGATAACCCTAAATTTGTAGAAGACATGGTTCGTGACATCGCTGGTGAACTAAATGCAGATGATCGTATTCGTCAGTATGTCCTTGAGTCTGAGAATTTTGAATCGATCCATAACCACTCGGCCTATGCACTTATCGAGCACGATAAGGATCTTTAGGAATAAATCTATTAGTTAGTTGCTACCAGGCCTGCAGAGCCTGGCTAGCAATTTCGTTTGACGGACGGGCAATCAAGCCTGCTTGAGTGACTGATAATTTATACCTAGCCAAATGCCGCATCGGCATAAAAACACTTTGTCCAAAGTAGGCGTCTAATAAAGCTAATCGGTTTCCGGTTAAACGCCTCAACTGCCATAGGCTCAATTTAGCTGGCTCATTCGATATATTATGAGCAATTAGTTTGGTTACACTGGCTTGGTCGATATCTTTATAGCGTCCACTCAACCTATCTAACTGATAATAGCTATCCAACCCTAACAAATTTGCCCAGCTTTTCCATTTGATGATTCTGACGTCGATTTGCCATTCGTCGCCGTTAATGTGAAAGCGCTTAGATTGTCCTGAATCTGCAATTAGTTCGAGCTCGTATTGTTTACCAGCCACATGCCTCACTAGGACATCAACGACGTCTTGTTCTGTGGTCAGCCGGCTATAAGTATTCAGGTTTGAAAAAAGCAACAGAGTTATCACGAATAAGGAAAGTATAAACAACACCTGAAACCCACAAATACAGCTGATGAGTATTTTACGCTGCCTGGCCTTTTTTATGGTAAGCCATATCGCTGCGATGGCTATGATGCCAGTCAGAATGCAAATATAGCCGAGGGGGTTCATCGATATCTAGAGCGCTTCGAGGCTAGAAAAGTATTTATATGTTAATCCAATCAAAACCTGCGTCTTGGCTCGCTAATATTGGTTGTGGTATCTGCTCAATTAAACTTAAATGACTTTCAACAATGGAAGGAGAGTTATTTTTTTCAGAAATGTGTGCAGCTATTAGGCACCTTAATTGGCTTGTATTTATTTCCTGCAATAAGCCGATCGATTGATCATTTGATAAATGCCCTAACCCACCCGATACGCGTTGTTTCAAGGAATAGGGATAGGGTCCGTTTTCGAGCATTTTTTGGTCATAATTGAATTCCAACAACAGTCCGTCAAGGTTTTTGTAGGCGTCTATTATATGGCTAGTGATATGACCAGTATCCGTTAATATACCAAATTTCTCACCACTTGCGTTATCACAAAAAACAAACTGCACGGGTTCGCCAGCATCATGTGGCACCGTCACGGGAAACACATCAAAGCTGCCGATAGTGATCGTTTTACCGCCAGACAACTTATTAAAGTCAGCACTATTTTCAAATACCGAACGACCCGTTCCAAAAGTAGTCCATACTGGAATGGTATATTTTTTAGCGATACGAACCACACCACCACAATGATCTGAATGCTCGTGGGTAATGAGTATGGCGTCAATATCCTGAGGTGCCATACCCAAGAAGGACAGTCGCTTCTCAAATTGGCGCAGAGAAAAACCACAGTCAATCAGTATATTGGTACCATCACTACTGACAATGGTAGCGTTACCTTTACTACCGCTGCCTAACGATGCGATTTTCACCTTATTTCAAAAATTGCTGTAGTAACGTTATCAATTCGACACCCGCCTTGGAATTCTCAATTTCTCCGTCAGGCCTTACCATACTAATTCTGGTGACGTTATGCGACACCTCAGTAAACTCTAGGATCAATTGCTTTTTTACCACTTTGGTTTCGCTAGAGAATGAAAAGAAACCACCTTCGGTTACTTCTTCCTCTACATTAGTTTTCACTAATATCACCCCCCTAGATCTAATCCCACTATCGATATTCGAGCTAACCACCTCTATACCCATACGATCAAGCTGATGCAAGGTTCGATACCAGGTTTTAGAATAAATATCTTTCACCAGTAAGTAAGTTTCATTCTGCGAGTAATCTGCATGGATTGAGGTGAGCGGTTTAAAAACTTTTATTTGATCTAATTGTTGATCAAGTTCGGCTTGTTGCACTCCGAGGTAAATCATAAGACGTGATAGCATTTCCACTTCAAACTCGCTATTGGGTGGGATAAGTTCCCAGTCGTTTTGATTTTCGGTTTGTCTTGTCTGCAAGATATGCTGGTAAGCAGTCCCTCTGTGTGCAATGTAAATACGGTTCTTGCCGGTTCCAGTATCGCGTTCAATTCGCGCCCTAAATTGATTCTGTGTAGCAGAAAGCTCATTAGAAGAAAGGAATCTCACCAGGAAGTTAGCACCTGACTTATCTTTTCCTTCTTTCTCGTAAACCCATGCTGTTTGTAAAACACCAATGGCTGGCTCATCGATTTCAATTTGAAACCCTTCAGACAACCAAAACTTTTTTACTAATTGAAAAAGATTGTCCACGGGCTCATCAACGGACAGCCAATGAAAACCTGCTTGACCCTCTAGCTGAAGTGAATCAACTTTCAGTAATACAGGTATACTTTTTAGTGGTTTTGAAGCGTCAACGTCACTCGAAAAATTGATCGGTAAAAGAGTGTCATTGCCTAAGTTTGTGACGGTCAAATCTGGTGGGATCTCCAGCTGCTCAGCTGCCTTACTATCAAGATAACGTAAATCTTGTGTCGTAGTACCACAACCGACTATCACCAAAGCAACAATAGTCAAAAGGGCTGCCATTAAAGAGGATTTCATAATGCATTACTCACAGTAGAACGTGTTTTAAAACTATCTGGAATT
>JBLILW010000177.1:0-5601 GCA_047638435.1 Urechidicola sp. | reverse complement strand
GGAATTGGAGGTATTGCTAGCTGAATCGCTAACCATAGACTCGATTCAGTGGTTGATGCTGCCATATAAAATGCCGCTATTACCTAAATATCCTAAAAGCCAATCGCGAGTTAATGGTCGATCTTACCTCTTAAAGTTTTAAGCTGGCCACGCTTAGTCTTGCCATCGACTCTCCTTAGTTTTGAGCCTTTGGTTGGCTTCGTTGGCCGGCGTGTCTTTTGTGTCATCGCAACACTTTTCACTAATGCCTGAAGTCTACCTAGCGCCTCTTCCCGATTTTGCGTCTGGCTTCGGGAGGCTTGAGCCTTAATGACGATAACGCCTTCTTTGCTGATGCGATTATCGCTTAGTTTGAGCAGCTCCTCTTTATAGAACGCGGGTAGAGACGAGCTTGCAATATCAAATCGAAGGTGGATAGCTGTGGAAACTTTATTGACGTTTTGGCCGCCCGGCCCCTGTGAGCGAATAGCTTGTAATTCGATTTCCGAATCGGGGATCGATACATAGTTGGAAATTGGAAGCATGATCTCCACACTCTAATAGATTAGCGCCAATTATAGCAGTTTAGCGCACCATCTTTGGTCTGTATCAAGCATTCTAATTATAGTTTCTTTAGCAAAGGTAGTGGATAAATAACATCATTTTAGCGCACGCCCGAACTCAGTTACTTCGAGGATGAGTTAGGATTAAACACTTGCTGCGTTAAATTTAGGGCCAACCAATAATTTCTGCTACTAGGATTGCACAAGTCAAAACCGGCTGAGACCTGGATTATCTAACATTCCCGAGGAGCCGGGGAGAAATGTATCTATTTTTAGACTAAGGGTTGTCTGATGATTGATTAAGAGTACATTTAACCGCTGTTAACGATGTTTTGATATTACCTCGCAACCAAACCAACTGATCGGAATATTAAATGGAAGACATTAGCTGGAATGACTTTGAAAAAGTGGCCCTTCATGTCGGTACTATTATTGAAGTTGAAGACTTTCCCGAGGCGAGAAACTCTGCTTATAAAGTGAAGGTGGATTTCGGTAAAGACATCGGAATTAAAAAATCGAGCGCTCAGATTACAGATTTATATGACCGAGAGTCGTTAATCGGACGCCAAGTTGTCGCTGTAATCAACTTCCCACCTAAACAAATCGGCCCAATGCGCTCTGAGTGTTTAATCACCGGTTTTCATCGAGATGATGGGGCTGTCGTGTTGGCCATTCCCGACAGTGAGGTACCCAATGGGGCCAAACTTGCCTGATGTCCCAAACTAAAACTGTTATGCCGCGTTAAAACTACGCTTCTAAACTTTCAGCTTGAAGATATTATGTTGTATTGATTTATGCTAGATTCCCGCGTCATCCACCGACACTAAGACTTTCAGTATGCCTATCCTATTAAAACGAAGCCTTCTATTTTTAGCCTTAATGGTGGCTGGTTTGGCCTTATATGCTTTCTGGTTTGGTATTTCGGCGGATAAGTATGACGAAACTGCCGTGCCATACTTTGAAAAACACCTGCCCGACATTACGAGCTGGAAATACTCCAAGTTAAAGCCGCTACTAACGCCAGAAGCCCAGGAAAAGTTTGAAACTGAAGTGGGCCGAGCCACCTTCTTGTTATTTACACAGCTTGGACAGTTAAAATCCAGCGGCAAGCCTCAGTATGGTTCAAAGGGAGCCGAGTTTAGTGAAGGTCTAGGGGAAGTTGACTTGGTTTCCTATACGGTTCCCGTGCTTTTCGACACAGGGCCAGCAACCATAAAAGCTAAATTAGTGATCAATGGTGATTCTTACATTATTCAGCACATTGGCATCAGTTCAGAGGTTTTTGCACAAACAACGGAGTAATCGTCAAAGCTTATAGTCAGGCTCCTCTCGATCAAGAATCTCTTTCACTTCACTCAAATGTATATCGGCTGCTTTTGAAAAAGCTTCCCACTGCCGCGCGGTCTTTTCTGCCACTTCTGGAGTTGCAACTCGTAGCGGCTTACCCGTCATTAATGCATTGATATAGTTACTGCAAGAGCGCTCAAAATAGAACATTTCATCAAATGCCCCAGCGATGCTTTCGCCAACCGTCAAACAACCATGATTGCCCATCAACAAAACTTTGTTATCTCCTAACATCGAACTCAAGCGTTCAGCTTCGTCGCCAAGGCCCATGCCATCGTATCCATTATCGATTGAGACCCGATTGTAAAAACGCATGGTATTTTGATCGATAGGTGGCAGACTATCTTGCTCGATAGATGCCAATATCGTAGCGTACTTTGGATGAAGATGAAGAACACAACTCGCCTGAGGCACATTACGATGAAGCGCGCTGTGGATAGCCCAGGCCGTTGGGTCAGGAGCATTGGGTTGATCCATTGTCGAGTCATCATGGGCATCTAATAAAAGCAATTCACTGGCGCGGATATTTGAAAAGTGTCGGCCATTAGGATTAATTAAAAACTGACTGCCATCGTTTGAGACCGCATAACTAAAATGGTTTGCGATACCCTCATTCATGCCAAGCCGAGCCGTCATACGAAAAACCGCGGCGAGATTGACTCTATCTTCATAATGCGCATCGTTTTCGACACTGGCTGAAGCATTATTATCAACAATCGAAATACTCATAACTTTCACCTGTAGCGTTGTAGACGCGAATTAAGAATTTTAATTTGCGTTCGTAAATAGCTTTCTTTAAGTAAGAAAGTAACCCAAGAATCGCTGCGGCGGCAAATGAATTATCATTGACTTTCGCATTAACAAAACATATGCATCACTCCAGTCATCCAGTCAATAGCGACGAAAGACACGCCATTGATGCAATATCTACGAGCATTTGACACATCTGCACGTCATTTGATTTTTACCGCTGTTGCCACTGAATTAAACGTCAACCAGCCCGTTATCAGTCTACAAAAAAGAAATTGCAGGAGAATTATTTCCTGCAGTCGACTTCGTCTACCAGGACTAACCAAGAAGATTGGCATCTTCAAAAGACCTTTACGTCGCAGGCATTTCAACATCAGCTGTTTTTACAAGCTGCAGAAAACTATTCACAGGAATGTATTTTGCTAAATAGAGTATACAATTTTGGTTTGAAACGCGGGTAATGTAGATAGATTTTCGCACTACTTTCAATGATCAGTGGTAATCTTTTTATGCACACGCTTATTTTAGAGTTTTCACACGACCTGTTGATAAAGTAGTTGTTCCCGAGGGAAAGTTTAATTGACGTGTTCGTACTCTAAGTCGTCATACCCGCGTTTCAACAAGCGCCCATCTAGTCATGCTAAGTGCCCACTTTTCTTAGCCTCAATAAGATTTACTGCTTGCCAGGCATCATCTGCTTTCCAGACAGATGCCCATTGTGGAATATCACTCGCAGGCATGGGTCGAGCAATGCCGTAACCCTGCGCTAACTCACAGCCCAGTTTCAACAGCGCTACGCCATGAGCAATAGTCTCTACACCCTCGGCAATCACTTCACGATCGAATGCCTTAGCTAAGCCTATGATGCCTTCAATTATTGCTAAATCGTCGGCATCCTTTAACATATCACGCACGAAGCTCTGGTCGATTTTAATATAGTAGGCTGGCAAGTGTTTGAGATAGGTGAGTGATGAATACCCAGTACCAAAGTCATCTAAGGCAAAGTGTAAACCAAGTTCTTGGCAGGCATTCATGGTGCTAGACACTTTGTTGAGGTCATTTAACGCACTAGTTTCGAGTATTTCTAATTCTAAATAGTGCGGGTTCACTTCAGGATGGGCCGCCAACAACATTGCGATGTCAGTTATAAAGGTATCTTGTTGAAGTTGATAGGCACTAATGTTGACACTGATAGGGATCTGTAATCCGATGCTTTTCCATTGACTTATTTGGTTCAATGCGGTGTCTATGACCCATTCACCCAGTTCCAAGCTAATGGCTTGACTTTCTATCACAGGCAAAAACTCTAAGGGCGGAACTAAACCACGATCAGGATGTTGCCAACGGATTAAAGCTTCTACGCCTATGACTTCGCCAGTGTGCATATTCACCTTGGGTTGATAGTGCAGCACAAACTCGTGTCTACCCAAAGCTAAACGAATATTGGCTATATTTTGTCGCTGAATATTGATTACATTATCCTGTACGATATCAAAACGGTGATAACGGTTCTTACCTGCTTGCTTAGCGACATACATAGCCTGGTCGGCGTGACGGATGAGTAGGTCTGCGTCCACATCGTTTTGTGAATAAAGGGTGACACCAATACTCGCTGAAACTTGCATAACGGCATCACCCACGGTAACAGGGTCAGCAGCGGCCTTTAGTAGCCGTTCTAATACAGGCTCACTACACTCGAATTTTTCCAAATCTACCATTACCACAATAAACTCATCACCACCAATTCGTGCCAGCGTATCACCTCGACGCAAAGCTGCTTTCAATCGTTGTGATACTGTGATGAGTAGCTCATCCCCCACATTATGGCCATGGGCGTCATTGACAGCTTTGAAACCATCTAAGTCCAAAAATGCAACGGCTAATGACCGATTATGGCGTTGACACTGTTCCATGGCAAAGTTTAAGCGGTCTGCCAGTAATGCTCGGTTAGGCAAATTGGTCAGTAAGTCGTAATTGGCAATACGTTCGTACTTACCATCGGCCTGTTTACGCTCCCTCTCGATATCAGCAAGCCGAAGCTGCGTCTTTAACAAAAACCCAATAATACTGCCGTCTATAGGTTTATCTTCGGGCATTATGGAAAGATAGCCGCCATTTCCAATTTTTTCGATTTGACCATGAAGACTATTTAGGGACGTGCCTAATGTCATCCCTATGGCTTGATATGTTATCCACAGCGAGCATAGGACCATCACCCCCAATATGATTAACACTAGGCGCAATTGAAGTGCTATTTTTTCAGCCTCATTGACTGCAGCCCTTGTGCGCTGATTCAGCATAAAATTGAACTCACCGACAGGGCGCATAATATTAGCTTTAGCCTGATGATAAGCATTGTCTTGAAGCATCAGAATTGCTTTGGTGCGGACAGCTTCTGTTAGTGGGTGAGTGGTATCTATCAGTTTAATCGCTGCTAATTCAGTGCTAATTAGCGTATCAGAGCTTTCTTTTACCTCAGCCAATTTGGCTAACTCAGATTGAGTAAACCCTGCTTGTTGCATTAGTTGCATCAACGAGATTGGCTGCCCACCATCCGCGGGATGATGAAGGGCGTCACCCAGTATCAAGTCCCAGTAAACATTATCATAAGAAGTTGGGCGTACTTTTTCACCATCACGGATGGCTACGATTTCATGGTAATGCTGTTTGTACTTGGGGTCACTAGTCGCCGCATAACTACGAACCATGCGAGTACGGTCGTCAGCCGATTGACGCCAAACATCTGCTAGCTGCTGCGATTGAAGCCGTATTTCATTGCTGCTATCGATGTCCTTTTCGGCACGAACGTAAATGAAAAAAACTATTGCAAATGCTACAATCATGGTCGAAGTTAACATGAAGTAGTTTTTGAATGAGATTCGCTTCCTATTGTTTAGCATTGTCGCGGTATATTTTCATGTAACTCCTTTGATGAAAAAAACTAGGCCATCAGTCACTGGGG
>JBLILW010000176.1:0-5646 GCA_047638435.1 Urechidicola sp. | reverse complement strand
TATTCGCGTCACTACTTTACATTCTCGACCACCTGTTTTTCGCGATGGCGATAGCCCTGAAGAGTTATCTCAAAAAAATTGCCGATCCAGCCGATATGGCATCAACTGCAGGCGTTTCTTTTTCAATTAATCATATTGCAGCCGTTATTTTGCCATTTGCACTAGGCTTAATTTGGATAGTGTCACCAGCGATTGTTTTTATCCTCGGCGCTATTATCGCATTCATGTCATTACTATTGTCGCAGATGATTCCGAGTCAGCCCGAGCAGGGAATGGAGACTATTTACTCTCATAGATCGATCAATTAGACAGCCCAAATAGGCAAGCTAAATTAAATAAAGAAGCGCTTAGGTGTTAGAGAGTAATTGTGCTACTTCTTGGGCTGGCAACAGCACCGCGATGAATCCAGCGCCATTACTATCGGATGCAAAGTGAATATGGGTAACCTCATCTTTATCTTTTAGCATGGTCACCAATTCTGGATTGATATGAACCACTTCGCCAATGGGCGTTTTTAGCGCAACAAATTTAGTCATAGTCTGTGTCTCGTAGTTTGAATGCTTATCTCTTAATTTAACGCTTAAAGTTGACGAAGTGCAAACCTGCTTTATCGATATTTGGCGATAGGTAAATTGATCGCCCACCCCTATAATCTGCATCCGAATTTTAGCGTTTAGATAACTGACTATGGAACCTTATTTTAGTATTACTCAGTTACTAGAGTTTTCCCCCACAAACTTATTATTCATTGCATTGATCTTCATATGGTCTGGCTTTGTTCGCAGTGGATTAGGTTTTGGCGGCACGGCCCTTAGTTTACCGCTTTTGTTGATGGTTCACGATAGCCCTATTTACTGGTTACCTATTGTTGGGTCTCAGTTACTTATTTTTTCGGCTTTAACCGTTAGTAGAAGAATAACTAATGTAGATTGGGTAGTTCTGAGAAAAACCAGTGTCTATATATTGCCTGCAAAATTAGCGGGTGTTTTTGGATTAATCAGTTTGCCAGCTCAATGGCTAGTCATTATCATATACACGATCACATTGGTTTATGGTGTGTTGTGGATGTTTAATCTCACTATTCGAGGGGCCGATGGCTGGGTAGCAAAGCTCCTTTTGGTCATTGGGGGTTACTTCTCTGGCACCTCACTTACCGGTGCGCCGCCCATCGTCGCAGTTTACACACAGATGGTTAAAATCACCCAGTTACGCGATACGCTATTTGTATTGTGGTTTTTTCTGGTGACAATTAAATTAATTACCTTGGTCGCTTTCGATGTGAACATGCAATTCGCGAGTACTTTGATTCTCGCGCCAGTTGCATTCGTAGGTCATATTATCGGTTTGAAAGTACATCAGGCTATCATGCAAAATAATGATCTTTTCAGGCGAGTGGTTGGCGCTGCTTTAATTGGTATTTGCATTCTGGGCTTAGGGAGTACTATCTAAAGAGTATCTCTAAAAATGCACGTTTTCCACGATTGTGCGTGGCCTTTCTGTCTTTACTCTCGGCAGCTCCGTGCTCGAATACCCAAAGCATTCTCAAGCTCATGGGGTAGGAGCAAAAACAGATCAGGAAAAATTACTATCTATAGAAACGCCTATAACCCAGCAATTGTGTTTAGCTGGCTACAGTCGAATTCGGCATTTTGCCTTTTTAGGAAAGCTTCCCAGCCGGTGCCTTTTGCGACCCACTGCTGATGACAACCGATATTGTCCTGGGTAGTGTAGCCAATAAAATCAGGGTGATGATTGGTTTGTGTTTCATAGTCATGGTATTACCCCGTTAATGTCTAAATTATGTTCGTTGGTGTAACGCTTTAACGTCAGTTATTGATAGGACTATAGAAAAGCCTAAAAAATTTAGATCTCAGGAAAAATTAATGTTTGTTGGAGACTGCTCTGGCTTGGAAATACGCGTTAATATTTTGCTGATGAAGTGTTAACGCGTAATATGAACTTCTTTTGGCAAATAATTGAAAAATATGAGAAATATACTCGGTATCTTATTAATGTTGGTGGCGATTGGATTTTTGATTCCAGGTATTACCCAACCTTTTTTTTCGCTTACGGGCACAGTGGACAAGGCTGCATTAGTTGACTTGGGAATGGAGACATTAGCCAGTGACCCGAGTGTTCCAGCATTTATGGTATCGGTTACTCGGCAGTTAGTCAGCCAGCTTGATGTTACAGGTGAGCTGCCTGCATTCGAAAAAACACGCAGTATTGTGGGTACGGTGCAAGAGTTATATCTGGCAGATGAGCGATTAGTCGCTACGTTAATTGCCTTGTTTAGTATCGTGGTGCCAGTTTTAAAATGTTTGTTGATGCTGGTTACAGCGATGTCAAAACAGACAGAGGCTATTCAGATTGCCGACAGGATTAAACAGGCGATTTCGAAGTGGTCGATGGCCGATGTGTTTGTGGTGGCTATTATAGTTGCTTTTTTAGCTGGAAATGCAACCCAACAAACCGAACAATTGTTTTCGCTGGATGCTCAGTTTATGTCAGGATTTTACTATTTTTTAAGCTATTGCATTTTATCGATCCTGTCGGCGCAATTGCTAGATAAACAGTCAGAGTTTGTTGGTTCAGACGAAGCGCATCCAATCAATCGTTGACCAGATGCGTTCGATAGTATCAGTTTGGTATTATTTTTTCCCTTTGGATATCAAATACTCGACCAGCTCGTCGGCCAGCGTATCTGCCTCGAATTCACCACTTTTTAATACAACTTCTGCCTGCTCGGGTGGTTCGTAGTCGGAGTCGATACCAGTAAAGTTTTTCAACTCTCCCGAGCGTGCTTTTTTATAGAGGCCTTTTGGATCACGTTGTTCGCATATTGCCAATGGTGTATCGACGTATACCTCTACGAACTCATCGTCTTCGAATAATTCTCTAGCCATTCTGCGCTCTGACCTAAAGGGAGATATGAATGATGCGAGGACAATCAATCCTGCATCGACCATTAACTTGGCGACCTCGGCGACACGACGAACATTCTCGACTCGATCCTGATCGGTAAATCCTAAATCCTTATTTAGTCCAAATCGAACGTTATCGCCATCGAGTAGATAAGTGCGTTTACCTGCTTCGTGTAACTTCTGTTCAAGGTGGTCGGCAATGCTCGACTTACCCGAGCCAGAAAACCCGGTAAACCAGACAACACAGGGTTTTTGATTGTTAACCGCAGCGCGGACCGATTTGTCGATTTGCATATCATGCCAACCGATATTGCTCGCTCGGCGTAACGCAAAATCGATCATGCCAGCGCCAACTGTGACATTGCTGTATTGATCTATTAATACGAATGCACCTGTTTGTCGATTGTCGTTGTAAGCATCAAAGGCAACGGCTTTGTCGAGTGCCAGTTTGCAATAGCCTACTTCGTTCAGCTCGAGCTTTTTAGCCGCCAGTTCTTCTAGCGTATTGACATCAATCTTGTGTACCAAATCGGTAATTTGGGCAGTAGCGCTAGTGGTGGTAAAGCGGATAACATAGGTACGCTCAGGCAGCATCGCTTCAGGATCCATCCAGATGATATGGGCGGCAAATTGATCGGCGACGTCGGGCTGGCTGTCTTCTAGCGCAATGATGTCACCACGACTAATATCAATTTCGTCTTCCATGACCAAGGTCACAGCCTGGCCACTGGTGGCCGTTGCCACGTCACCTGAAGGGCTGATAATTTGTTTTACCTTGGTTGACCGCCCAGACAAGCTAGCGACGACGGTCATGCCTATGCTGATTTTTCCTGATGCAATGCTGCCACTAAAACCACGGAACTCGGAGTTAGGGCGATTAACCCATTGCACCGGGAGACGAAAGCTTTTGTCTTTTTCGTTATGGTGCACGGGCATTTTTTCGAGCAGGTCTATCAGAGTCGGGCCGGAATACCAGGGCATATTTTGTTGAGAGGTAAATACGTTATCGCCGCTAAGTGCTGATAGCGGTATAAAATGCATGATATCAAATTTAAGTTGGGCAGCGAACTCGGTGTACTCAGCCACTATTTCGTCGAAACTATTTTGAGCATAGTCGACCAAGTCCATTTTATTCACTGCCAGTATAATATGTTTAATGCCGAGTAACGACACGATATAGCTATGACGACGGGTTTGAGTGAGGATACCGCGACGCGCATCGATGAGGATAACAGCAACATCAGCAGTGGAGGCACCTGTCGCCATGTTGCGAGTATATTGCTCGTGACCGGGTGTGTCAGCTGCGATGAATTTACGTTTTTCGGTTTCAAAGTAGCGATAGGCTACGTCGATAGTGATGCCTTGTTCACGCTCAGCCTGAAGCCCGTCAACGAGTAACGCCAGGTCAACATTGTCACCTTGCGTGCCGTATTTTCGACTCTCGGTTTCAGTCGCAGAAATTTGATCTTCAAACACAGTTTTGGAATCATATAACAATCGCCCCAGAAGGGTTGATTTACCGTCGTCGACTGAACCACAGGTTATAAAACGTAACTGGTCTTTCGCATCTTGGGATGATAGAAAAGTATTGATGTCCTGATCGAAAACCATATTTTTAGTCGAACTGCTCATTAAAAATAACCCTCTTGTTTTTTCTTTTCCATCGATCCAATCTGGTCACTATCGATCAACCTGCCTTCACGCTCAGACGACCGGCTTTGAAGTAGCTCAAGGATAATATCTGAGACAGATTCTGCCGATGATTCAACGGCACCGGTTAAAGGATAACAGCCCAATGTTCGAAAACGTACCTGCATGTCTTCAGCAATTTCATCTGGTTCTAATGGTAAGCGCTCATCATCACGCATGACCAGTACACCATCGCGTTTAACAACAGGTCGTTTCGCCGAGAAGTAGAGCGGTACGATGGAGATATTCTCACGGAGTATATATTGCCAAATATCGAGCTCCGTCCAATTGGATATTGGAAATACACGAACACTCTCACCATCGGCTACGCGCGTGTTGTAGAGGTTCCATAATTCAGGCCGCTGGCTTTTTGGGTCCCAGCGATGAGACTTTGATCGAAAAGAAAAGATGCGTTCTTTGGCGCGCGATTTCTCTTCGTCTCGACGAGCACCGCCAAAAGCGGCATCAAAACCATGTTTATTCAGTGCCTGTTTGAGACCTTCAGTTTTCATCACGTCGGTGTGTAATTTTGACCCGTGTGTTATTGGACCGATGCCTCGATCTACGCCGTCCTGATTGATATGTACGATCAGGTCGAGACCCAGCCGCTTTACCGTTTCATCCCGAAACTGAATCATTTCCCTGAATTTCCAGGTGGTATCAACGTGCAGTAATGAGAAGGGTGGTTTACCCGGTGCGAATGCTTTCATCGCTAGATGCAACATCACGGCGGAGTCTTTGCCGATAGAATAGAGCATAACCGGGTTACGAAATTCGGCGACAACTTCTCGTATGATATGAATACTTTCCGACTCTAGTCGAGCTAGATGATCGGGTTCTGAAATGCTGGTCATGCAGATTAACCTCTTATAACCCTGAGCATTATAAAAATAAATGAGGGCATTAAAATATTTGTTTAGTGATAAAGGATCAAGCTAAATGATATAGCCTGTAAGACTATATTGTTTTGGTGGCTCATCACAAAAAAAACTATTGGGCATCTCTAAAGGTAATGATTTTTTTCGGGACAGCA
>JBLILW010000175.1:0-5702 GCA_047638435.1 Urechidicola sp. | reverse complement strand
ATTTAAGATATGATGAACATCCTTAATAACTTACCTATTTTGAGAATGAGAATTGTCTACTCCCAGCCCTAGGCTAAATCCGACCCTACTAGTAATTATGGATGGCTTCGGTCTGAATCCGTCGCCTGAAAACAATGCCGTTTTTGAGGCAAATACCCCCAATCTGGACCGCTACTTTTCGACTTACCCTATGACTGGACTAGAAGCGTCTGGGCGTGCCATTGGTCTACCCATGGGGCAAATGGGTAATTCTGAAGTCGGACACATGACGATCGGTAGTGGGTCGGTCGTAAAGCAGGATCTGGTCCGAATCGATGATTCTATAAAAGATAAGAGTTTCTTCCAAAACCCCGCTCTCGTCAGTGCAATTGAAGCCGCAAAGCATAAAAATCGTCCAGTCCATTTAATGGGCTTAATGTCTGATGGTGGTGTGCATAGTCATATCAACCATCTGTTGGCGCTGATAGATCTGTGTGCGGCGCATGAAGTTGTGCCTCAAGTGCATATGATTTCGGATGGTCGAGATACCAGTCCGCAATCGGCACTTAGCTTTATACCCGTGGTAGAGGAGCGATTGAGCCGTTGTGGTGGGTTTATTGGCAGTGTTAGTGGTAGATTTTATTTGTTAGATAGAGATAAGCGATGGGATCGAGTGCAACTGGCCTGGGATGCTATTGTCGATGCTACTGCCGTTCAAGCAGATTCAGCGATCGAAGCAGTCGAGCAAAGCTATGCAGCCGGCCGATACGATGAGTTTATAAAGCCAACGCTACTGCCGAAGTTTTCTCCCGTTCAAGAAGGCGATGAGTTGATTTTCTTCAATTACCGAAATGATAGAACCAGAGAAATCACAGCAGCGCTTTGTAAAGATCAATTTGATCAAGTCAATCGGGGTGAAAATTTCCGCCCAATCAGAGTCACTTGTATGACTTTATACGACGACACTCTAAATTTACCTGTTGCCTTTCAACCTATAAGACCGAGTGTCACGCTGGGGAGCTTGATTAGCGAAGCAGGTTGTCGTCAATTGCATTGTGCAGAAACTGAAAAGTATGCGCATGTTACCTTCTTCTTCAATGGCGGACGCGAGGCGTGTTTTGAAGGTGAGGAGCACCGGCTCATCCAGTCTCCCAGAGTTGCTACCTACGACTTAAAGCCAGAAATGAGTGCGGCAGAAGTAACAGAGACAATGATAGCCGCATTGAAATCAAGAGAATTTGACTTTTTAGTGGTTAACTATGCAAACGGTGACATGGTCGGGCATACCGCAGTGAGAGAAGCCGTGATAAAGGCCGTCGAAGTGCTGGATGACGAAGTAGGCCGGTTGCTTGATGTTGCCATAGAATTGGGTTATTCAGCTTTACTGACTGCAGATCATGGTAATTGTGATGAAATTGTCGACCCAATAACTGGAGAACCTCACACGCAGCACACGCAACACCCCGTACCCTGTATGGTTGCTGATAAAGATGTGAAACTGCTCGCAAGTGGTGGCAATTTGTCCGCAATTGCACCAACTGTTTTGCAATTGATGGGAATACCGCAGCCAAAAGCGATGACTGGAAAATCATTAATCTTGGATGCGTGGTAGGTGAGCAAGACAAGAGCCGCTGAGAGCTAGTTGTTAATTACGTAAAATATAAGCAGGAATTGGAATCATGGGCTCACTAACAGAAACTCTCGCTAAAACTGCCTTGTTTGAAGGTATGAGTGTGAAAGATATCGATAGTGTTGCGGCCTTAACCGTCATTCGACAATTTCCAAAAAATACGGTGGTTATCAGCCAGGGAGATGATACCGATTCCTTTTACGTGATCATTCAAGGCAGAGTTGACGTATTCCTGAGAAATGACAAAGGCAAGGAAATTATCATTAATACTTTAAGCTCCAGTGATTCATTTGGCGAACTAGCCCCTCTCGGAGGAATACCCCGGCAAGCTAGTATTATTACGACAGAAGAGTCCACCTTTGGCGTTATTTCCAGGAAAGTGTTTATGGACACATTGCTTTCAAATCCGGCAGTGAGTATGTGTATCATCGACCTGTTGATCACTCGAATTCAAGACCTAACCGAAGAAGTCAGTAGTCTGGCGCTAGAAGATGTGTATAACAGAGTCGTTCGTATTTTGTATAAACATGCAGAGGCAGTTGGAGAAAAGCTGGTAACCGAAAAACTCACTCAACAGGACATCGCCAGTCGTGTTGGCGCAACGCGAGAGATGGTACATCGCATACTCAAAGAGTTAAAAACAGGTGGTTATATCTCCATCGAAGGTAAGCAGATAACGATCGAAAAGAAACTCCCGTCTGGTTGGTAAGCAATAGTTTATAAACGATGCAATTGACTAGTTGTGAGGGAGGGTTGAAAGCCGGGTGGCAGATCCTCAATGGTCTCAGTTCGTTGTTAATCGTGACATGATATGCCTGTAAGATAATGCTAAAATATTACTACATTTGTTCTTAAGATAAGCCAACTGGGTAGTTGGCAGTAGTTTTGAGGCAATCCTAAAGAATTGTATGATGAGGTAATCAGTAGTGGCAGGTCACAGTAAATGGGCAAATATTCAGCATCGAAAAAAAGCTCAAGATGCCAAACGCGGCAAATTATTCACTCGGCTCATTCGTGAAATAATGGTCGCAGCCAAGGCAGGCGGGTCAGATCAAGACTCTAACCCAGGACTTCGTGTCTCAGTCGAAAAGGCAAAATCACAAAGTGTTCCTAAAGATGCTATAGAGCGAGCAGTTAAACGAGGCGCAGGTGAACTCGAAGGTGCGGACTATGAAGAAATTCGATACGAAGGCTATGGCCCATTAGGTATTGCATTCATTGTCGACTGCTTATCCGATAACAGAAACAGAACCGTGGCCGAAGTGCGTCACGCATTCAGTAAGTCTGGAGGTAATCTCGGGCAAAGTGGTTCGGTCGCCTACATGTTCACCAGTGTTGGCGCCTTGTTATACGCGCCAGATCAGGATGAAGACTCGATAATGGAAGCAGCATTAGAAGCTGGTGCTGATGACGTCGTCGTGGCTGTTGATGGCAGCATCGAGGTACTAACCTCTGCTGAAAAATACATGATAGTCAAACTTGCGATGACCGAAGCTGGATTCGAACCAGAAGAGTCAGAACTAACTATGCGCGCCGAGCTAAATACTGAATTAAATGTCGAAGATGCTCAAAAGGTACTGCGATTAGTCGATTTGTTAGAGAGTTCTGACGACGTTCAGGAAGTGTATTACAACGCCAACATTCCTGAAGAGGCGTATGAATAGGGCTGATATGGCTGACGTTGTCATGAAACTAGAACACTTGTGATTATTCTGGGAATAGACCCCGGATCTCGTAAAACTGGTTTTGGGTTGATCGAAAACCAACCAAATCGAATCACCTATATCCACAGTGGATATCTCAATATAAAGGGTGACTCATTAGCCGAAAAGTTGGGGCAAATATTTAGTGATATTACCGATTTGATATTGGAGTATAAACCACAGCAAATGGGTATCGAGCAAGTGTTTATGCATCGCAATGCTGATTCGGCACTCAAGTTAGGGCAGGCTCGCGGAGCCGCAATTTGCGCTGGTCATATTGCAGGACTAGAAATTGGAGAGTATGCCCCCAGATTAATAAAGCAAGCGCTTGTTGGAACAGGTGCTGCAAGCAAGGAGCAGGTACTCCACATGGTGCAAAGATTGTTGAGTCTCAATAAGGAATTACAGTCAGACGAAAGTGACGGGTTGGCAATAGCAATCTGTCATGCCCAATATTACGCTACCCAGCTAAAAACAGGCATTGATCCTAAACTACTCAAGAACCGGAGAACAAGCCGCAGATGATTGGTCGACTGACAGGTGTATTGGCCGCAAAGCGCGCGCCGCAGATATTAGTTGACTGTCAGGGTGTTGGCTACGAAGCCGACGTGTCAATGACGACTTACTACCAACTGCCAGAGGTAGGCGAGCAAGTGTCTGTCTGGACTCACCTCCAAATTAAAGATGATGCGCACACGCTTATTGGCTTTAAAACTGAGCAAGAGCGAAAACTATTTCGTCAGTTAATCCGCGTCAATGGTGTTGGCCCAAAAATGGCATTAACCATATTATCCGGTACGGATAGTCGAGAATTTGCTCAGTGCGTATCACAAAATGACATTGTTACATTGACTCGGCTGCCCGGTGTCGGTAAAAAAACTGCGGAGCGACTGATTATCGAAATGCGAGACAAGGTTGATGATTTGATCTCCGAAAATTTAGCATTTGAAGATGACACTTTTACCGTTAAGTGTACGCCATCGAGCAAAAATGAAGCAATAGAAGCGTTACAGGCGCTAGGCTACAAACCAGGTGATGCAGAAAAAATGGTGAAGCAGGCAGAGCAAGCAACCGACATCGAAATGACCGCTTCGGCGCTTATCAGAAAAGCCCTGCAAACCTCAGTGCAACGATAGCAAATGAGCATGAATGATGAGCGTCTGATTACCCCTGAGATTGTCAATCAAGAACAATCACAGGACAGGGCATTACGGCCTAAATTACTCGATGACTACATCGGGCAGCCTACCGTTTGTGAGCAAATGGATATTTTCATTCAAGCGGCTAGAAAGCGCACTGAAGCTTTGGATCACGTTTTGATATTCGGCCCGCCAGGTTTAGGCAAAACAACCTTGTCGCACATTATCGCCAATGAAATGCAGGTGACATTACGTCAAACATCCGGCCCTGTTTTGGAAAAGCCAGGCGATCTTGCTGCGATACTGACCAACCTGGAACCTCACGATGTGCTCTTCATTGACGAAATTCATCGACTTAGTCCCGTTGTAGAAGAAATACTGTATCCCGCAATGGAAGACTATCAACTCGACATCATGATCGGTGATGGCCCCGCCGCGAGGTCGATAAAACTCGATTTACCACCCTTTACTTTAGTCGGCGCTACTACCCGAGCAGGGTTACTAACCTCGCCCTTGCGCGACCGATTCGGCATAGTGCAGCGGCTTGAGTTCTACTCGAGTAAAGACTTGACCACGATTATTTTACGATCTGCCGCATTACTCGAAATACAAATTGCTCTGGGTGGTGCAACAGAAATCGCTTTACGCTCACGTGGCACGCCCAGAATAGCCAACCGATTGTTACGACGCGCAAGAGATTATGCCGAAGTGAAAGCCGATGGCGTGATATCCGAAGACATTGCAAAACTAGCGCTTGATATGTTAAAAGTCGATCGCTCAGGCCTCGATCACATGGATCGACGACTGATACTGGCCCTCATCGAAAAATTTGATGGTGGACCAGTGGGTGTCGAGAGTCTGGCTGCCGCAATCGGCGAAGAGCGAGGAACAATTGAAGACGTCATCGAACCTTATTTGATTCAACAGGGTTTTATGATGCGAACCCCCAGAGGGCGTGTAGTGACAGACCGTGGTCATACTCACTTTGGCTTTACTCAAAAAGGGCAAGGTGAAATCGAGTAATGATGATCGGACTATAACCATCGAATCATTACTATTAAACTATGACCATTAAGCTATCATCAGCAGAAATTCAGCGACACTTTATGGCTATTTAAGGTAGCCATTTAAACTTAGCTACTTAAATAAAGTAAGAGACACCACTTAAGGCGAAACACGAATGAACGACCAATCCATCACAACATTAATCGCCCATGCCAGCCTACCAGTCCAACTGGTGCTGTTTATACT
>JBLILW010000174.1:0-5789 GCA_047638435.1 Urechidicola sp. | reverse complement strand
TAGAATCCTAATTAATCCAACTCGAACTAAAAATGCCAAAGCCAAACGAACTCGAAAAAGAACAACTCAAGTCAGTCGCCCTGCCGATCTGGAAAAACATCATCGAAGCCTCACGCAAGCAGGATTACGCCAAATTTTCACGCGGTTTTTCCAGTGATTTAAGAGGCAAATTATCCGAAGAGCATTTCCGCCAGAGCTGTATCGACTTCCCATTAATCACCCACATTGCCGATGACTATGAGTACGTCGACTCAATTCAACGCGAGAAAGGTATAAGTATTTTATGGCGAGTGACCAGTAATAAATATGCGGGAGAGTTTTTAGGCATTTTGACATTGCATAGTGGCGAGAATGGGGTTGAGATTACTGGCGTTTCTGTTAATTGAGGGCTGGTTAATTGAGGCTGGGCTATTCAATGCCGACTTAGCTCGAGAAAGACTAAAATGTTTGGGTATAACACCTACTGGCATAATAAAAATACGCGGTGCTTGCTGGCCCCGTATAAGCGCCAGCACTAGCTGAATACGGCTGATTGAATTGATTCGTTTTTCATCAGCCTTCAGTGCGCACCAGTATAAAATCACCTCGTGACCGATGACTTCGTAAGCACTAATACTTGTTGCGCCAGCATGACAATAACTGGAGCCGCAGGGCGTATTAGCGCAGCGTAATGTGCTGTATGATTTTGGCAGTTAAGACGGGAACCATGTTTGCTTTGGGTTTGATGAAGTTGATTGAGACATGTGGCTTATTACGCTGTAATACTGCCAATACGTATCCCAAGGTTTAAGATTCTGTAGTCCCCCATAGACCGGAAAAGGCGAAGCCGCCTTCCGGCAATAACATTAATTGTATTCAAACCAAATCAACTGGTGCCAGGCCCTTCGCTTTTACACCCTACCAGAGTCGTACCAGTTTTACTGGACTAATTATTTTCATTCTTTGTGTTGATGTTTACGCCAGAGTACAGTGTTTTAGGCCTAGATGATGACGGGGACGTTTAAACCTGAGTCAAAAAAGCACTAGCCGTAGGAATAAATCACATCGAGTTTATAGTTAGAAACATTGGCAATGTGCTTGTGTTCTACGAGGAATCTCTGGAATTTAATATACAATCACGAAACCAGCGGACGGCATTTATTTATTTTGGAAATCAATTTATAAACTTCGTAAAATATACCGAGAGGAATGCTGATGCAGAGCGTCACTTTGGTATTGCAGTTGATGATTATGACTTGGCGAAACAAACACTGATTAATATGGGTGCTACCTTTTAGAGGGACCATTTCTAAATTTTCTTAATCCTTGGGGTAATAGAGTCGAGATTACTACATATATTACGAGGTATGGGGCTCGGATACCTAAAGAAAAACGATTCTGCAATTGCTGAATTGTGCGCGAAAGGTATAGAACCCCATAACAAATAATTTTAGCTAAAACGTTTTTTGGTAAAAGCAGAGGAATATTTTGAGGCTGAGGCGACATGGAAAAATTGAATATCCGTCATTCCGAACAGCGTTTTTTGCTGAACCAGAACCCAGCAGTTTCAACAAGCCGCTGGATACCGGGTCAAGCCCCGTATAACAATTCCACATTAACGGGAAAGCAATGAGCGGATAACGAATAAATTAGCGCATCAAAGCAGGTTTATTTTCGCTTTAAAAATATCGATCGCACCCGACCATACCGAGTTACTCACATCGTCTAGCTGCAATAAATGTGGTAACAACTGTCGACTGAAATCTTCACTCGCTTCTACTGGCAGCATCGACGGTAAGTGATCGATTGCGATGATATCCAATGGTCGGGGTGCCTCAATCAATCGTAGGGTCGGCTGTTCAAATGTTGTACATTCATGATAAATCGGCAGTGGGTTATAATCACCGTATGGGTCACAGCTCACATCCGAGATCACAGACAGTTGACGCTGTGGTTTTTCAAGCAATTCCCGCGTGACAAAAGGTGGCAGTGGTTGGTGAACCAGAGCACAGTTGATGAAGATATCATGTGCCAGCACCTCCACGAATGGTCCACCTTGGACAGTCTCAGCCATGTCCCAACCGGTTAGCGATAAGTCGAGTGCCTCTGCCAATGCGGCTGCGCCAGAACCAACCCGGCCCGCTGCACCAATTACCATTACTGTTGCTAGCTTACTTCCTCCAGCCGTAGCAGTTTTAAGTTCAGCACTTAAGTTGTCTATCAGTGCACCGCGACTTGCGTATGAGTGTAACAGCGGCACCACTGGTTGCGCGCCTGTTTGCTGTCCACACCAGGTTTTAATTGCAACAGCAGCACCAGCAAACCCAGCCCAAAATTCAAATGCGACAACCCGCCGACCATTTATATCGAGCAAAAATTCAATATCCAGTAGCTTCCCACCACCACGTGCGAAGCGTCCAAGAATATCTTGTCAACCTCGTTGCTCCTTATAGGCGTGAGCAAATTAAATGTGCCGATGACCCAGTGCAGAATCGGATTCGGGTAATTCCTTCAGTCCCAAAATATACGCATCTGCAGGTGCCTGTACCCAAGAACCTGGCACGGCCATACGACAACCGACATCAGCGAAGGCCTGTATCGGAATGGCTGATTGAGTTAAACGTTCGACCATCACCTCATGCCCAGCCTCTATCAAAAACTGCACAGTGTCAGGTGTTAGGGCTGTGCGTTGTTCATGGGGTTTGGTTTCGGCACACAACCAAATGTTGATGGTCATATTACAAAGTTTGGTATCGAGTTAATTCAGTGGCGTGAATTTACTACAATTAACGATTGATTACCGTTAAACAATAAAATTGTGACCTCATCATGGGTAACTTAGCAATTCGAAATACCAAGGCTGTATACATATTTCTAAAGGATGCCTAATTGCTGCAGTTGTTTGTTAAATCTGTGTATAGGGTGGGCTTCCTTCGTTCCCAACCTATAAGGCCAGAGCCCTCTTTATTTCGCAGCGATAATAATAATTTCTACCTTGTAGTTCGGTGTTGCGAGCCTTGCTTCGCCGCAAGCTCTTCCGGGTGCGTGACCTTCTGGTACCCAGCTGTCCCAAACTTCGTTCATCTTTACGAAGTCGCCCATGCTCGCTACCCAGATAGTGGCTTGCAGTATTTTAGTTTTATCGCTGCCGGCTTCAGCCAGTAGTCGATCAACCTTGGCAAGCATCGAACGCGTTTGTTCAGCAATATCTCCCGACGGATCACCGACCTGACCGGCGAGATAGATCGTCTCGTTGTGTATTACCATTTGGCTCATGCGAGCATTTGTTTCGAATCGTTGAAGTGTCATTTTATTTTCCAGTGGTAGTTAAAATCGGTGCCTGATAGTTCTATCAGTGCCTTGCTAGGTTTTAGTTCTGTTGTAAATGTTTCTTCAAGAAGGTTCTGGTGCGTTCTTCTTTTGGATTGGAGAAGATCTGATCTGGTGGACCTTGCTCGCATACAACTCCTTGATCCATAAACAATACATGATCGGATACTTCGTTAGCAAAGCTCATTTCATGGGTAACAATTAACATCGTCATATGCTCACTTGCCAACTGTTTCATCACCAAGTTCACCTCATCTACTAACTCAGGGTCAAGCGCAGAGGTCGCCTCATCAAAAAGCATTACCTTTGGCTTCATTGCCAGAGCACGCGCTATCGCAACACGTTGTTTTTGTCCGCCTGACAGATTTGCAGGGAAGGTATCTGCTTTGTCTTCCAAACCAACTTTAGCCAGCAACTCCATACAATAGTCTGTGGCCTCGCGTTTTGCCATACCCTTAAGTTTCATTGGTGCCAAACGCACATTATCCATGGTAGATAAATGTGGAAACAAATTAAACTGCTGGAACACCATTCCCATGTTTTGCCGTACCGAATTAATGTGCCGCTCGAATTCCATTCCTTTCATGTCAGGCTGATTGACGCGCACGCCATCAAGCCATATCTCGCCATCGTCGATGGTTTCGAGGTGATTAATCGAGCGTAACAGGGTGCTTTTACCCGAACCGGATGAGCCGATAATTGACACTATTTGACCGCGAGTTACCTGCAGATCAATGCCTTTAAGCACTTCGAGATCGCCAAAGGCCTTTTTCACGTTAATAATGTCTAACATTAGGTTCGAGTTTGTATTTTTGCCAACTTCTGATTGAACTTCCATCATCTTCTGCCCTCAAGTTTCTTCTCAAATCGGTTCAGGCTGGTCTCCAAGACCAGATTGAGAACGTAGTAAATCACCGCCACCGAAATATAAAATTCAAAGGGCCGGAAAGTATTCGCTATTTCAAACTGGGCGTTTAGCACCAGTTCTGTTACGCCAATCACAGAGAGCACCGATGTATCTTTCAACATGATGATCATATTATTGCCCAATTGTGGCAACGCTCGAAAGACTGCTTGCGGCACGATAAAAAACCATAAGGTTTGCATACGGCCAAAACCTAATGACCTTGCGGCTTCAGTTTGGCCTTTTTCAATCGATAAGATAGTGGCGCGAAAAATATCGGCGTTATAGGCCATATAGTGAATGCCCAAGCCTAAGATACCGGTCAGCAACGCGGGAATCAAAATACCCACTTGGCCCAAGCCAAAATACAGTAAATACAGTTGCAGCAATAATGGCGTACCCATAAATAGCCAAATGAAGAAACGTAACGGATAACTGAATATTTTCTTACCGTAAAGCGTGGTAAGCGACACGGCCAACCCACCCACCAGAGAGATAATAGCGGCAAATAAGGCGATTAGTAAGGTGTACCCAGTGCCCGTAAGCAAGGTCGGTATGTTTTCCCATACTGGAGTAAAATCGAAATTCATGACGGTTTCCTCCGGTTAGTGGAAAAGGTAACGGGTGTAACGGTTATACAGCCAATCCACGAAACTGATTACGCCGTAAATCAAGATGAGGTAGAAGGCAGCCGAGACGGCGAATACTTCAAACGGTTTGTAGGTTGAGCTGATAATACGTTGAGACTGGTAAGTGAGCTCTACCACTGAGATGATCGACACCAGTGACGACCCTTTTATTATAATCACACTCAGCACACCTAAAGAACGAATCATAAGTCCGGCTGCTTGCGGTAAAATAACGGAGATCATAGTTTGCATGCGCGAAAAGCCGAGCGAACGTGAGGCTTCGTTTTGCCCTTTGTCCACCGCAATAATAGACCCGCGAATGGCCTCTGACATATACGCACCGCCATTCAAGCCAATAGCCAGCAAGCCCGCCGTATAAGCTTCCAGATTGATGCCAAAAGCAGAGCCGCCGTAATAAAAGATCAACAATTGCACAAAAAATGGCGTGCCTCGAATCACACTGATATAAACCCGCGCCGGCCATCTTATGATGCGAAAAGCAGACGAGCGCATGATGACCAGTATTGTTGCTACAACCAAGCCCAGCATGAACGCCAGCACCGAGATGGTGACCGTGACCCACGCGGCTTCTAGCAGTAGGGGCGTAATCTGCCACATTAAAGCAAAGTCCATATCTCCTCCTCGCGTTCTAATATTTTAGAACTGTGTGTAAATAACAACTGTCGACTGTTCGATGATAACTCTAATTTTTATAGCACAAAAATTGTCATGCTATTTTATAAGGTTGCTCGTGCTGAATACATGCAAGACCCTAAAAAGGCAGCATCTACTTTACTTTTTACAAAGCATCGAAATGTGGCAAAAAAAACCAACGGCCAGGATCATCCCAACCGTTGGTCATCTGCGGGTTATATTTTAAAAAATATTACTTCGAAATGTCGAAGCCAATCCACTTGTCCATAAGAGTTGCGTAGGTACCATCAGCC